>CALFNJ010000447.1 GCA_937902865.1 uncultured Opitutaceae bacterium | reverse complement strand
TGCTGGCGCTCTGCGAAGTGGGGGGGATGAAGATTCATTTCGTCGCACCGGCGTGCGGCTTCCAGAAGAGCAGGCCGTATCCGGACAACGCGGCGCGGCGCGGGCTGATCGAGAAGCAGTGGGGCGTGTGCCGGCAGTTCGGCGCGAGCATCGGCTTCCACTCCGGCTCGGGCAAATCGGCGGAAAACTACCAGGTGATGGGCGCCGTGACCGGTGGCCGGCTGGAGATCAAGACCAGCGGCCGCTACACCTACGAGATGGGCCGCGCGCTGTTCGCCTCGAAGAACGCCGCCGACCAGGCGCTGTGGCGCGACTGGTATCGCTTCACCGTCGAACTCGCGCTGAAGGGCAGCTTCAGCCCCGACGCGACGGAGCAGAAGATGGCGCGCAGCTTCGTGGTCGACGCGCTGACGAAGACCGGCCGGCCGGTGGACGTGTTCGCCAGCGAGGCCACGGTCCGCCAGGCGATCGAAGCGCTGCCGCCGAGCCCGGAGCACATGTTCTGGTTCGAGTACAACTTCCTCTACGTCCTCGCCAGCGGCGGCAAGGCGGAGAAGGCGGCGCTCGGCGATCATTCGGCGGCGGGCTACGTGCAGCGCGCGCGGTTCTATGCGATCAGCCCGGAAGGCCGGCTCAACTACGCCCGGAACGTCGCGGCCTATCTCGTTTTCCTGGCCGAGAACACCGGCCTGGCGACGAAGGAACGCTGCGCGGCGGCGAGCAAGCTGCTGGCGGGGTATGCGTCGCTGGATGCGATGCTGGGTGACGTCAGTCGCTGAGCGGTCGCGTTACGCGGTCGGAGCGGACGGGCGTCCGCAAGGAACGCCCCTACGCAGCCTCCGATGTAGGGGCGTTCCTCGTGGACGCCCGTTTTGCTCTGCTCGCCGAACAGACTCATTCTCCGGCGGAGAGGCCTGTAAATCGCGTGTCCGGCCAATCCAGCCACTCCGGCGGCGGTATACCGTTAACAGTGAGGGCCGCGGCAAATCTGAATTTCCGGGGCTCAGGTATCAACCAGCCTGGCCAAGATTCATCCTTTCTCAGCAAGCGTGCGCGGTAGGGGTTAAGAAATGTATAAAGTCCATAGTCTTCCGGCGATTCGTCTTCACGCAGCCGATGCTCCCAGAAATCTCGCTGCCAATTTTCCGCATAGTGGATTTCTCGCAGAATCTCGGTTTTCCAGCGTCCGACGCATTGCCCAACCGTGTAGCGGCTCCCGAGCTGACACAGGACATGGACGTGATCTGGCATGACCGTGGCGGCAAGGAGGGCGCCGCTGTCGCCTTGCTCGTGCCAAGCAGATAGGACCTGCAATGCGGCCTGGCGATTATTGGGATTATTCAACCAAGGCTTTCGGGCAGAGGTGACGAAGGTGATGAAATAGCAGACCTCCGAAGCGGAAATGCGGCCGAGGTGAAGGCGGTGAGTTTTACGCTCTGAGAACGGAGCCATGCGTAGACGGAGAAGGGCGTCCGCGAGGAACGCCCCTACGTAAACGCCACGGACGCGGAATTAATTTCCGCTCGAGGTGGAAAATCTCACTGGAATCCGCGACCACCGGGTCGCTGCTCTTGTCGCGGTGGCGCCCCGGATGAGATCAGAGCGCGTGGATCGCGCTCTTGCTCACCGCGAGGCCGGCTTCCTTGACGGCTTCGCTCATCGTCGGGTGGGCGTGGATCGTGCGGCCGAGGTCTTCGGCGCTGCCGCCGTATTCCAGGTGGGTCACGATTTCGCTGATCAGCTCGCCGGCGCCGTGGCCGAGGATCTGGGCGCCGAGGATTTTATCCGTCTTCGCGTCCGCGATAATCTTCACGTAGCCGTCGGTCGCATCCGCGGCGATGGCGCGGCCGTTGGCGGCGAAGTTGAACTTGCCGACGTTCACCGCGAGGCCCTTGGCCTTGGCGGCGTCCTCGCCGAGGCCGACGCTGGCGACCTCGGGCTCGGTGTAGACGATGGCGGGAACGAGGTCCCAATTCACGTGGCCCGCCTTGCCGGCGATCCACTCGGCGACGGCCACGCCGTCCTCTTCCGCTTTGTGGGCGAGCATCGGACCGGCGACGACGTCACCGATCGCCCAGATGCCGGCGACATTCGTCCGGAGATGAGCGTCGACCTGGATGCGCTTCTTCTCGTCGAGCTGCACGCCGGCCTTTTCGAGACCGAGGCTGTCGGTGTACGGACGGCGGCCGACGGCGACGAGCACCTTGTCGGCGGGAAATTCGAGCTTCTTGCCCTCACGCTCGGCGGTAAGCACGCCCTTGGCGAAACCGGTGACCTTGGCGCCGACCTCGACCTTCACGCCCTGCTTCTGGAGCAGGCGCGTGAAATTGCGGGCAATGTCGTCGTCATAGGTAGCGAGGATTTTGGGCAGAAATTCCACGACCGTGACGTCGCTGCCGAGGCGGGCCCAGACGGAGCCGAGCTCGAGGCCGATGGCGCCGCCGCCGACCACGACGAGCTTCTTCGGCACGGCGGAAAAGGCGATGGCGTGATCGCTCGAGACGATCGTGGTGCCGTCGAACTTCATGAACGGCAGCTCGACGGGCGCGGAGCCGGTGGCGATGACGATGTTCTTCGCGGTGAGCTGGGAGGAATCCTTTTCGCCTTTCACCTCGATCGTGTTGGCGGAGACGAACGACGCGCTGCCGGTGACGACGGTGATCTTGCGGGCCTTGGCGAGCTGGGCGACGCCGCCGACGAGCTTCGTCACGACGGCATCCTTCTTCTTCATCAGGGTCGCGAGATCGACCTCAACGGAGCCGAGCTTGATCCCGTGCTCGGCGGCGTGGCTCTTCGCGAACGCGACGTGCTCGCTCGAATGGAGGAGGGCCTTGCTCGGGATGCAGCCGACGTTGAGGCAGGTGCCGCCGAGGGTGGCGCGCTTCTCGACGAGGGCGACCTTGAGGCCGAGCTGGGCGGCGCGGAACGCGCAGACGTAGCCGCCGGGGCCGGCGCCAATGACGATGAGATCGAAGGAGTCCATGTTGGTGAAGGAAGGGAAGTAGCGAGTAGAGACGGCAGATGAACCGCGGGCTGAGGGCACTCTCTACGGCTGCGATTCAGAGGCGTGAAAGGAGCGGCGATTAGGAGGCGGAGGAGCAGGAATCCGACATGCTCGCTACCCGCTACTCACTACTCGCTACTTCTTCCCCCCCTCACACCCCCAGCATCAAGCGGGCGGGATCCTCGATGGCCTGCTTCACCTTGACGAGGAAGGTGACGGCTTCCTTGCCGTCGATGAGGCGGTGGTCGTAGCTCAGGGCGAGGTACATCATCGGGCGGATGACGACCTGGCCATTCACGGCAACCGGACGCTCGGTGATGTTGTGCATGCCGAGGATGGCGCTCTGCGGCGGATTGATGATCGGCGTCGAGAGCATCGAGCCGAAGATGCCGCCGTTGGTGATCGTGAAGACGCCGCCCTCGAGGTCGGCGAGCGTGATCTTCCCCTCGCGGGCCTTCTTGGCCGAGTCCCCGATGGCGCGCTCGATGGCGGCCATGTCGAGGCTGTCGCAGTCGCGCACGACCGGGACCATCAGGCCCTTCTCGGTGGAGACGGCGACGCCGATGTCGTAGAAGTGGTTCTCGACGATGTAGTCGCCGTCGAACTGCGCATTGACCGAGGGCACGGCCTTGAGGGCGTGGACGGCGGCGCGGACGAAGAACGACATGAAGCCGAGCTTGAGGCCGTTCTTCTTCACGAACTCATCCTGGTACTTGGCGCGGAGGGCCATGACGGCGGACATGTCGACCTCGTTGAAGGTCGTGAGCATGGCGGCCTCGTGCTGGGCGGAGACCAGACGCTGGGCGATGCGCTGGCGCAGCGGCGTGAGCTTGCGGCGCGTCTGGCGCTCTCCCGCTGATTGCGGAGTGCGGGGTGCGGATTGCGGAATGGCGGACGCAGGCGCGGGAGCGGCGGCGGATTTCGGGGCGTCGGAGGCGGCGAGCATGTCGCCCTTGGTGACGCGTCCGTCCTTGCCGGAGCCGGAGACGGAAGCGGGATTGACGCCGGTTTCGGCGGCGAGGCGGCGGACGGCGGGCGACTGGGCGTCGCTCTTCTTGGCGGAAGCCGATGGAGCGGCGACCTCCCGGTCGCCGGAGCGCGACGGGGACGTCGCGCCCCACGTATTGCCGGCAGTGGGAGCGGAAGCGGCGGTGGCGGCGGTGTCGATCGAGGCGACGACCTGGCCGATCTTCACTTCGGCGCCGGCTTCCACCTTGAGCGTGATCTTGCCCGCGGCTTCGGCGGTGCCTTCGGACGTGATCTTGTCCGTTTCCAGCTCAAAGAGCGGCTGGTCCTTTTTGACCACGTCGCCGTTTTTGACGTGCCACTTGGCGAGCACGCCGGAGCTGATGGATTCGCCCATCGGGGGGATTTTGACGTCGAGTGCCATGAATGAAAAAGAAGAGAGGGGAGGCGGGGGAATTTGGAGCGATCAGAGGCTGAACGCTCTCTGGAGGAAGGCGGCGAGTTGGAGCTTATGCAAGGCCAGGGCTCCGACGGCGGGCGAAGACGCGGCGTCGCGTCCAGCGTAGACCGCCTTGCGGCCGAAGATTTCCTCCAGCTGCGGGGCGATCCAGTTCCAGGCGCCCATGTTCTTGGGCTCCTCCTGGCACCAGACGAGGCGGTTGTCGCGGCCGTAGGCGTCGAAGATCTCGGCGAGACGGTTGCGGTGCAGCGGATAAATCTGCTCCAGACGAACGATCGCGGTGTCGGTGATGTTCTGCTTCGCGCGGTAGTCGACGAGATCGTAGTACACCTTGCCGGAGCAGAGGATGATGCGGGACGCCTTCTGCGGCGGCGTGACGTCATCGATGATCTCCTGGAAGCCACCGCTGGTGAAATCGGCGAGCTTCGAGACGGCGGCCGGATGGCGCAGGAGCGACTTCGGCGACATCACGACGAGCGGCTTGCGGAAATCGCGCTTCATCTGGCGGCGGAGCGCGTGGAAGAGATTCGCGGGCGTGGTGAGGTTCGCGACCTGGATGTTGTCCTCGGCGCAGAGCTGGAGGAAGCGCTCGAGGCGGGCAGAGGAGTGCTCGGGGCCCTGGCCCTCGTAGCCGTGGGGCAGCAGCAGCACGATGCCGCTGTTGCGCTGCCACTTCGATTCGCCGCTGCTGATGAACTGGTCGATCACGACCTGGGCGCCGTTGGCGAAATCGCCGAACTGCGCCTCCCAGATGCAGAGCATCTGGGGATAATCGAGCGAGTAGCCGTAGTCGAAACCGAGCACGGCGGCCTCGGAGAGGAGCGAGTTGTAGACGCAGAACGTGGCCTGCTTTTCCGCGAGGTTGAGGAGCGGCGTGTAGCGCTCGCGGGTTTCGGAATCGTAGAGCACCGCGTGGCGGTGGCTGAAGGTGCCGCGCTTGCAGTCCTGGCCGCTGAGACGGACGGGGATGTTCTCGAGCAGCAGCGTGCCGAAGGCGAGGGCCTCGCCGAAGCCCCAGTCGATCGAGCCGTTTTCACGGTGGGCCTGGGCGCGGTTATCGAGGAAGCGCTTGATCTTCGGGTTGAGGTGGAAGTTGGCGGGGACGCGCGTGAGGCCCTCGACGCAACGGTCGATGAGCGCGGCGTCGACCGCGGTGTTGACGGGCGTGTGGCTGTAGCGCGGCTGGAAGACGGCGGTCGAGCCCTTGAACGCGTCGGCGGGACTCGCGGCGGCGCGCTGGGCGGACTTCTTGGCCTCGTTCTCCTTGGCCTTGGCGAGGTTCGCCTCGAGCGCGGCGGTGTACTCGGCCTTGATGGCGTCGGCCTCGGCGGCGGTGATGCTGCCCTCGGCGATCAGGCGCTCGGTGTAAGTCGTCGAGACAAGCGGATGCACACCGATCTTCTTGTAGAGTGTCGGCTGGGTGAACGCCGGCTCGTCACTCTCGTTGTGGCCATGCTTGCGGTAGCAATACATGTCGATGAACACGTCGCGCTGGAACTTCTCGCGGAAGTCGAGGGCGAGCTCGGCGACCATGCAGACGGCGGCGGGATCGTCGCCGTTCACGTGAAAGATCGGAGCCTCGATCATCTTGGCCACGTCGGTGCAGTAACGCGTCGAGCGGGCGTCGTCGGGGAGCGTGGTGAAGCCGATCTGGTTGTTGATGACGAAGTGCAGGGTGCCGCCGGTGCGGTAGCCGGCGAGCTGCGAGAAGTTGAGCGTCTCGGCGACCACGCCCT
>CALFNJ010000446.1 GCA_937902865.1 uncultured Opitutaceae bacterium | reverse complement strand
TTTTTGGTTCAGCTTGTTATCGGCGGCGACCCACTCGGCCGCCGTGGCGGAACCTAGCTGTCCGGACTCCCTGAGCCAGATGCGCGCGGACGGCAGGTCGCGATCTTCCGAGATCGCGTTGCAGGCGAAGCCCAGGGTCACGGCCTGCCGCTCCTCGGGGGTTTTGCAGTTCTCCAGCAGGATAACCCAGTGCGTCGCGAGCAGGTTTTTGCCCGCGGCCTTGCGGAACCACGCGATCGCCTCGGACTCGCTTTGGTCCACGCCACGGCCCCAGAGGTAGCATTTCGCCAGCTGAATCTGCGCGTCCGGATCGTTCGGGACCTGGCGGAGCCAGCGGACGCCCTCCGCCGCGTCGGCTTTCACTCCTCGGCCTTTCAAGTAGGCCTCGCCGAGCGCGACCTTGGAGAGCGTGTCGCCGCGGTCGACGGCGAGAAGATAGGTTTTAATCGCGGCCTCCGGATTGGGCGGGACGTCCTCGTAGCCGCGGTCCTGGAGATAACCCACTCCGTACGTGGCCTCCGGATCGCCGAAACTGGCTGCGTAGCGAAACTTCGCGATGGCGAGGACATGGTTGCCTTTCTCCAGGGCCGCGTCACCCGCGGTGTATGCTTGGGACGACAGGGAGAGGAACAGCTTGGTGGCATCCTTCTGTTTCTGAGCGGCTGCCCTTCTGAACCAGAGGAAGGCCTCCTTCTCGTCGTGGATCAGCCGATTGGTGTTATAGAGCATGCCGAGTTGGTATTGCGCGTCGGCGTCGCCCCCTTTGGCGCTGGCGACCAGCGCTTCCTGATGCCGCAGGAACTCGAGTCCAGGTGTGACGTTCTCAGAGACGACGTCGCCCTGCTTTTGGACCGCGTCGCGCACCGCCGGGCTGGCCATTTGCTCATAGGTCCGGCGATCAAACGTGGGGAAGGGGAGCTCGGACATCTGGACGTAGGCCAGGGGCAGATTCTTCTCCAGCCGCGGCAGCAGGGACGTGAGGATGAATCGCGTGGCCGTCGGGCTCGGGAAAGTGTCGATGTTCATCACGGAGTAGACCCGCGAGACGAACGTGGACACTGCGGCCGTGCGCTCGTGGTCGGTGACAGCATTGTCATAGGCCACCTCGAACTCGCGCTTGGCGTGCATCAGCTCGGGCGGGGCGACAACGGGCGCTTGGGCGGCAGTCACCGCCGGCGCAGCAGCGGGCGTGGCGAGTACGGGCGCCGGAGCCGGAGAAGTGGTCGGCGTCGGGAGCGGCGAATCGAGTTTGTCCAGTGCCGCCATGGCTTCGCCAGCATTCCGGTTGCCCTGCACCTGGGCTTTTTTAATCCAGTCCCGGGCCCCGGCAAAGTCCTTCGCGTTGGCCTGCAAGCGCGCCAGGCCCAGCATGGCGTCCGAGTCTCCCAATTCCACGGCCCGTCCGTACCACCGCTTCGCCTCGGCGGGGTTCTTTTCGGTCGCCAGGCCTTTTTCGTAATACTCGCCCAACAGGGAGGACGATTGCCGGTCCCCCAGTTCCGCGAGCTGCTTGAGCCAGACAAAGCTTTCCGCGTTCCGGCCGAGCGCGTGCAGCCGCGGCGCGAGCTCTCTTTGCGCCTTCAAATAGCCCGCTTCGGCGGACTGCTTCAGCCAGCGAAGACTTTCGTCGTCGTCCTTGGCGAATCCGCCTTCGGCGCTATGATAGTACATGCCGGTCCAGTACATGGCTTCGGCATCGCCGGCCTGCGCGCGCGCGAGCAGCGCCTGGGCCTCGGGGCTGGCATTGGCGGCGAGGGCTTTGCCGCCGGGATCCGGGTTCGCGGCCTTGGCAGCCTGGGTCATGGCCACCTCAGTGGTCAGCAGCAATCCGGCGATCAACGCGACCCCGCGGGGCAACAGGGAAAACGGCATGATGGAAAAGAAAGACGTTGGAGTTGGAGCCGCCATTCCGCCGCGCCAAATCCCCCGAGTCAAAACCGCAGATGTTCCAATCCTCATGAGGTGGGGCGCGTTATCCCTAACGCGCCGTTCGCTCATTCGGTCGTGAGACGTGGATAACGGTTGCGGCGCGTTAGGGATAACGCGCCCCACCCACAATCTCCGGATCTCGTGCAGAGGCGCGGAGTCGCGGAGAAATCCAAATCCGGTTCCGACTCATCCGATCTCTGCGCCTCCGCGCCTCTGTGCGAGACTTCCGAAGGATCGATACCTACTTCCCCGCTTTCGCCGCCTGCTTGGCCTTGAGGCGCCGCAGCATTTCCGAGGCGGGTGGGTATTTCAGCGCGATCGCCTTGTTATACAGTTCCTCGGCCTTGGCGTCGTCCGCCATGCCGGCGGGCATGTTTTCGTAGGCGTAGGCGAGATTGGTCATGGCCTCCGGATTGCCGGCGTCGGCCGGCACCTGGAGCGTGGCCTTCGCCACGACGAACTCCTTCGCGTCGATCAGCTTCATGCCCTGCTCGAGGATGTCGCGCTTGATCAGGCGCTTTTTGACCCGCTCCATGGCTTCCGAGCCTTGCGACGATTCGAGCGCAAAGGCCTGAGTATAGAGCGTAAGCGCACGTGGCAGATCCATCGGCGCGCCGTTGCCGTTTTCGTTCATCAGCCCCAAATTGAAATAGCCGAGCCGGTTGCCCATGGTGATGGCCTTTTCGAATTTCGCCCGGGCCTCGTCGTAGCGCTTGGCCAGATAGGCCGCGACGCCGTCGTCGACGAACTGGCCGCTGTCCATGTCCCAGAGAGCGATGCGTCCGGCGATGGCGCCGCCCGCGGCCGCCTTCTCGTACCAGGTCCGCGCCTCCTTGTGATCCTCCTTCAGGCCGGCCCGTCCGTGGGCGTAAAGCGAGCCGATCGCGATCATGGACCAGCGGTTCCCGGCGTCCGCGGCCTTGCGCCAGAGGCGGATCGCTTCCTCGTCATTCTTCGCCTGGTAAGCCTTGTTCGCGAGCTCGTGCGTGTCTCCCGCGGGAACCGCTGGATCCAGTTTGTCCTGAGCATCGACCCACTCGCCGGCGGGCGCGAAGCCGAATTGCTCGGCGTCCTCGAGCCAGGCGAGGCAGGCTTCGACCAGGTGTTCGTCCGTGATGGCATTGCAGGCGTAGGCGAGGGCCATCGCCTGCCGCTCCGCGTCGGTCTTGCAGTTGTCGAGCAGCAGTACCATCTGCGTCGCACCGAAATCGTTGCTCGCCGCCTTGCGATACCACTCGGCGGCCTCGGTCACGCTCTTTTCCAAACCGCCTCTGCCCCAGAGATAGCAGTTGGCCAGGCGAACCTGCGCTTCCGGATCGTTGGCGGACGCGGCGCGGCGGATCCAGCGGATGGCCTCGGCATGGTCGACCGGCACGCCGTCGCCCTTGAGATACGCCTCCCCGATCGTGAGCATCGCCGGCGTCACGCCGGCTTCGGCCGCCTGGCGGAAGGACTTCATTGCCGCCGCCGGATCGGGGGGCACGTCCTCGTAGCCGCGAGCCTGGATGTAGCCGATCGCAAAGGTACCGCCCTCGTCGCCGAGAAACACAGCGTAACGGTATTTCGCGATCGCGAGGACGGGTTTGCCGTCCTTCAGGGCGGCGCCGCCGTAATTATAGGCTTCGGCTGACATGCTCTTGAGCAGGGTCTGGGCGTCCTTGTAGCCGTGCGCCGCGGCTTTCTTGATCCAATCCAGGGCCGAGTTCTGATCGTGGATCAGCTCATTGTTCGCATAGAGCGCACCGACTTGATACTCCGCCGCCGGATCGCCGGCCTTGGCGCGGTCGAAGAGGGCCTTCTGGCTGCGGATGAAATCGAGCGACGCATCGAGATTTTTCAGCTCGGCATCCGCGTCGCGCTTGACGGAGTCGCGCACCGGCTGGCTCGCCAGCTCGCGAAACACGGCCAGGTCGAAGGTGTATTGATTGATCTCGGCCACGAAAGGATAGGCCGAGCCGGAATTGCTTTCCAGATGCGGCAGCAGGGGCTTGAGGGCGAACTCCGTGCCGATCCGCTTGGAGAACTTGCCGGCGTTGATCGCCGCGGCGACGTCTGCGAGGAACCATTTCCAGGCCATGAGGCGCTCGTGATCGCTGCCGGCGCCCTCGTAGGCCACCTCGAACAGGTGCCGGGCACGCCGGAGCTCGGGCGGAATAACAGCCGTGGCCGAAGTGGAATTGGCGGATGCGGCGGCCACGTTGGCAGCCGGGGCTGAACCCGAAGCCGACGCCGGCGCCACCGAGGCCAGACTCGCGAGCATGTCGGCCGAGACGGTGTCACCCGTCGCTTTGGCCTTCTCGAGCCACGTGCGGGCGCCGGCGTAGTCCTTCGCCTGGGCGAGCAGCATCCCGAGCGACCGCATGGCGGTGGCATGACCCGCCTCCGCGGCGAGCCGGTACCATTTGATCGCCTCAGTTGGATTTTTCTCCACGCCCTTGCCGCCTTCGTAGTGCTGGCCGACGAGGAACTCTCCTTCGTGATCCTTCTGGGCCGCGGCCTTCTGGGCCCACGCCAGGCTTTCTTTCGGTTGGCCGCGATAGCCGAGCGTCTTCGAATATTCCGTCTGCGCGGTGGCGTAGCCGCCTTGCGCGGATTTCTCCAGCCAGATGGAACTCTCGTCGTCGTCTTTGGACAGGCCGCCTTCACCGGCGCCAAACTTTTCCGAGATCGCATACATCGCGGCGGCGTCGCCGGCTTTCGCGCGGGTGTAGAGCGCCCGGGTTGCGGGCTCGGACGTGGTCGCCACTTTCTCCGTCAGATCCGGATTTGCCGCCTTGAGCGCCTGGTAGGCCTCCGGCGCGAATGGCACGCCCACAAAGGCCGCCTTGGACATCAGCCGTCCCGCCTCGCCCAGGTCTTTCGACACCTCCTGCCCTTCGGCGTAAAGTTTACCGAGCTCCAGCAGCGAGAGATGGTCGTCGGCCGCGATGGCCTGGCGGTAGGCCTTCACCATTTCGGCCGGGTCCTTTTTCACGCCGTCGCCGCGCTGGTAGTAGCCGGCGATGATCCGATAGGCTTCGCTGTTTCCCCCTGCGGCCGCCTTGCGATACCAGATCAGCGCCTCCGCATGGTCGGGCTTCGGCGTCCCGCCGAAATAGGCGTCCGCCAGGCTCATGAGCGCATCCTTGCTGCCGGCGTCGGCGGCTTGGTGCAGCCATTTCAGGCCCGTCGCGACATCCTTGTTGGTGCCGACGCCCACCAGGTAGGCCAAGCCGAGGTTGCTCATGCTCTCGACATTTCCCATCTGGGCTTCGGACAAGTATTCCTGGAAAGCCTGCTCGGGAGTTCTTTCCGCGGCCGCGACCCAAGCGGTGGTCAGTGGCAGCAGCAGCGCGGCGGTCCAAACGGCGCGGACATTAAACAAAGAAAACGAAATCATGGGGTGAAGGGGTGCCCCTATTTCGGTTGAGTCGGACAAAACGTTCAACGTCCAACATTCAACGTCCAACGCTCAACGCCCCGGACAAATGCAGAAGATGCGACCCTTGCGCTTTCTGGAGAGCAGAAGCTGGGTAAACGATCCTTCAGAATTTCACCACAGAGGCACGGAGGCACTGAGTTCGATCACTCCCGAAGTAAATCCGATCGGAAGTTTGCTCCGTGCCTCTGTGTCTCTGTGGTGAAATTCCGACGGGGCCGCGGTTTAGCCTGTCGTCGCTTTCAGATTCCAGAGATGAAGCACCGCGTAGCTGCGCCAGGGCCGCCATGCCTGCGAAAGGGCGTCGGCTTCCTTCGCGGTCACGCCGCCGAGGCGTTGGCGCAGGGCGATGTCTTCCTTGGGAAAGGCATCTGGCCAGCGCAGGCCGCGCATCGCAATGTAGTGCGCCGTCCACGGACCGATTCCCGGAATCGTCCTGAGCTGCGCGACCGCGGCTTCGGGATCGGCGCCCGCGTCGATGCGGAGCGTGCCTGCCTGGAACGCCCGGGCTAGGGCGAGCAGCGTGTGCGCGCGCGTACGGATGATGCCGAGCCGCGCGATGGCGGAGACATCCGCCTTTGCCACCTGCTCGGGCAGCGGGGTCAGCCGCGTGAGCTCGGGGAACGGCGTCTCGATTTTCTTCCCGAACGCCTCGGCGAAGCGGCCGGCGATGGTCGTCGCGGCCTTTACCGTGATTTGCTGACCCAGCACCGCGCGCAGCGCCATTTCGTAACCGTCGAACGCTCCGGGCACGCGCAACCCGGGCCGCTGTTTCACGCCGCGACCGAGCAGCCGGTCCTTGGCGAGATGCTCTGAGATCACGTCGGGCCGTGCCGTCAGATCGAACAGATGCCGCAGTCGTCCCAGCAGGGTTGGCAGCACCGGCATCAGCGATCGCGGGAATTCCACGCTCAAGGTGTTGCGCTGCGGGGTCTGCGTCACGCGGATCCAGCCCGTTTGCCGGCCGAGCCGGACCGTGCGCAGATAGGCGCCGCTGGCGAGATCGACATGCTCGACGTCCCGGATCTTTCGCGCGTCGAGAAAAGCCAGCATCCCCGCCCAATCGTACGGCGGCCGATAGGCGAGCTGCAGCGTGGCCGTGCGCGCCTCCTCATTCTCCGTTGCCGCGCACAAGGTGGCCGCCGACCTCCGGACGGCGGTTCCGGCCGCTGAGTCGAGCGCGGACAGCCGCCGCCCGGAGGTCGGCGGCCACCCGGCGGCGCTTGGTGTTGGCGCCGCGGCTTTTCGACGCAGCCGCGTCGGCGGCATCCGGTACTGGCGTTGAAAGGCGTCATTGAACCGCCGCAGGCTCGAAAACCCGCTGGCGAACGCGATTTCCGTGACGGGCAGGGTGGTCTCCGTCAGCAGTTGCTTGGCGAGCAGCAATCGACGCGTCTGCAGCAGTTCGATCGGCGAAACCCCGAGCTCCTGCTGCACGATCCGCCGCAGTTGCCGGGAGCTGAGCTGAAACTGCTCCGCGATCTCCTCCAGGCCCACACCCTCGTCCACGCGGCCTTCATCGATGCGCTGGGCCAGCAGATGCGCGACGCGATGCGCCTGATCGACGGGTGCGTGGCCCGGCGCCAGCTCCGGACGGCAGCGCAGGCACGGCCGGAACGACGCCTTCTCCGCCGCCTCGGCGCTGGCGAAGAAGCGGCAGTTCTTCTGCTGCGGCGTTCTGACCGGACAGATCGGCCGACAGTAGATCCCGGTCGACGTGACCCCGACAAAAAACACCCCGTCAAACCGCGGATCCCGCGAAGTCAGCGCGCGGTAGGCAACGTTGGAGTCGATCATGGCGGACGGATTCGGGATTTCAGATTCGGATCTCGCGCAGAGGCGCAGAAGCGCAGAGTTCGAGCTCCGGATTTGGCGTTTGTAAATTTGGCGTTTGGGATTTCCCGACCCTCGGTGTCTCCGTGCCTCTGTGGTGAAATTCCGAAGGTTGCATGATTCGCTTTCCTTGCGCTTGGCGTTGGGTGGAAGTCGTCTACTTTACTGGAATCGTCGCAACGCGCTCGCCATTTTCGGTCATCGAAAAATTTTTATCTCCATGTCCGAAAATGGCCAGCACGGTGCGACGAAATCAGGCAGAGTGTCTCGCACAATCAACTCGACGCGACCCGCCCGGGCCGGCGCCGGACCAAAAGGAGACCAAACCATGACACTCAATTATTTCTACAAGACGATGCCCTCACCCGTGGGCGAACTGAAGCTGGTGGCGAGCGACGACGGCCTGATTGCCGTCCTCTGGGAGAACGATGACCCGAAGCGGGTCCTATTCTACGCCGCCGTGCAGGAATCCTCGCGGCATCCGGTGCTGCGCGAGGCGGAACAGCAGTTGCAGGCCTACTTCGCCGGCAAGCTCGAGGCATTCACCCTGAAGCTCGCGTTTCGCGGGACCGAGTTCCAGCGGAAGGTCTGGCAGGCACTGACGACGATCCCCTTCGGTGAAACGCGCAGCTACGGCCAGATTGCGGCGCAGATCGGCCATCCCGCCGCGGTGCGCGCCGTCGGCGCCGCGAACGGCCGGAACCCGATCTCGATCGTCGCCCCCTGCCACCGCGTCATCGGCGCCAATGGCAAGCTGACCGGCTTCGCCGGCGGCCTCACCGCCAAGGCCTTCCTGCTGCGCCTGGAAGCCAAGGACCAGCTCTTGCGGGTCGCGTAGTCCCGAAAACGGCCGCGTGGTAACCGATCCTTTCGATCCGGTTTCGCACAGAGGCACGGAGCGCACAGAGATCGGAACGGTATTCTCTGTGTCCTCTGCGTCTCTGTGTGAGACCGGATCGAAAAGATCACCGCAGATTAATTCGGAAGCCAGGAATCCCAAAAGCTTCCGACGTCAGATCGTCTTTCCGTAAATACCCGACCTGATCGCAGAAATTCTCCTCCGATCCCTGCGCGTCCGCGCCTCTGCGCGAGACGGCTCGATCCGTCATTCCGCAACCCGCAATTATTTCAGGGCTTTCTCGATCCGCCGGTCCGGCACGAGCCACATCAGCGCCACGCTCGCGTAGAGCGCCGCGGCCGCCCACGGCAGCCAGCACGCCAGCAAAATTCCGGCGGCATAGACCACGATCGAGATCCAGCCCTTGGTGTCCGGCCCGATCGCGCGCGCGAGCGCCGAATCCGCCTCATGACAGGCGAGCAGTGCCCGCACGAGGATGGTGTAGGCGACGGCGGCCATGATCAGCACGCCGCCATAGAGCGCCACCGGGACCGCCGCGAAATGGTTCTCGCCCATCCAGCCGGTGACGAAGGGCAGCAGCGACAGCCAGAAGAGCAGATGGAGATTGGCCCACAGCACGGAGCCGGTGACGTGCTTCACCGCCTGAAACAGGTGGTGGTGATTGTTCCAGTAGATGCCCACGTAGACGAAGCTGAGCACGTAGCTGAGAAACACCGGCAGCAGCGGCGTGAGCGCCGCGAGCTCGACTCCATGCGGCACCTTCATCTCCAGCACCATGATGGTGATGATGATCGCAATCACGCCGTCGCTGAACGCTTCAAGTCGGCCTTTGTGCATGGAAAGGAGAAAGGAAAACGCGAGTCGAGTAGGGGTTTCGATTGCGCCCGGACTATGCCCGCCTCGCGAAAGCCAAGACAAGCGACCTTTTGCCGAACAAGAAGACCAGGAGGCCGGAGGGCCGGAAGACCGGAGGATCAAAAGGCCAGATGGTCAGATGTTCGGATGGTCAGCGGTTCAGTCCACCGCTTATCCGATCATCTGATCATCCGACTATCTGGTCTGGTCTTCCGGGCCTCCGACCCTCTGGCCCTCACCGTCCATCCCACGTCATGCTGCCCCCCGCCGGCAAACTCACCTCCCGCGAAACCCCGCCGTACCGCAGCACCGTGCTCCCGCCCGCCGCGCTGCGCACGGTCGCGCTCGTCAATTTTCCTTCGCGCCACGCCAAATCCACCTCGAATCCGCCGCGCGCCCGCAACCCATTCACGCTGCCCGTCGGCCATGCCTTCGGCAGCGCGGGCAGCAGCTCGATTTCAAACGCGGGCGCGCGGCCTGGCTTCGGTGGCGCCGCCAGCGGCACATGCGACTGCAGCAGCATTTCGGCGATCGCCGCCGTGCCGCCGAAGTTGCCGTCGATCTGGAACGGCGGATGCGCGTCGAAGAGATTCGGATAAGTCCGCTCCGGCCCGAGCAGCACGCGCAGGATCTTGTAGGTCCGCTCGCTGTCCTGCAGCCGCGCCCAGAGGTTGAGCCGCCACGCGATCGCCCAGCCGGTCGAGATGTCGCCGCGCGTCTCCAGGCTCTTCTTCACCGCGGCCGCCAACTGCGGCGTGCCGCGCAAGGTGATCTGGTTGCTCGGATAAAACCCATAGAGATGGGAAACGTGGCGGTGCTGCTGGTCCGGCGCGCCGGCATCCCAGTCCTGCAGCCATTCCTGCAACTGACCCTGCGCGCCGATCTGGAACGGCGGCAAACGATCGCGGGCCGCGCGGACGCGTGACGCGAAATCGGCGTCGGTGCCGAGGATCTGCGCCGAAGTGAGACATGCGTCGAACAGGTCGCGGAGGATCGCATTGTCGATTGTCGGTCCCATCGTGATCGAGACGCCCTTGTGATGCGCGTTTTCCGGCGACATCGACGGGCTCGTCACGAGCCAGTGGTGCGTCGGCGCCTCGACGAGCGTCGCGAGAAAGAACTGCGCCGAGCCCTTCAGCAGCGGATAGGCCCGCTCCAGGTCCGCGCGGTTGCCCGAGTAGAGGTAATGCTGCCAGAGCGTCATCGTGAGCCACGCGCCACCCATCGGCCACATGCCGTAGAACGAGCTGTCGATCGGCCCCGTCGCGCGCCAGAGGTTGGTGTTGTGGTGCGCGACCCAGCCCTCGTTCGCGCCGTAGTGCTCGCGGGCGAAGCGCGCGCCGGTTTCCGACAGATCCTTGAGCAACCCGAACATCGGCTCGACGGTCTCCGGGAGGTTCGCGCTCTCGGCCGGCCAGTAGTTCATCTCCGTGTTGATGTTGATCGTGTACTTGCTGCCCCACGGCGGATTCAGGTTGTCGTTCCACAATCCCTGCAGCGTCGCGGGCTGGCCGCCGGGCCGCGATGCGCTGGCGAGGAGATAACGGCCGTACTGGAAATACAGCGCGGCGAGCGACGGATCATCCGTGGTTGGAGACTGCTGCATGCGCTCGTCGGTCGGCAGGGCCTCGGCCGCCGGGTTGTGCCCGAGGTCGATCGCCACGCGCCGGAACAGCTGGCGATGCGCGTCGACGTGCCGGTCGCGCAGTTCGGCGAACGTCTTTCCCGCCACCGCGGCGAGGGTCCGCGTGTTCAGCGCCGTGGGATCGCCGCTGACGTCGTCGTAGTGCCGGTAGCTGGTGGCCGCGGCGAGCACGAGCGTGACGGCGGACGCGCCGGTCACGTGGAGTTGGCCGGCGTCGCTCGTGATCTTGCCGCCGACCGTGGTCGCGCGCAGCCGGGCTTCGAATTTCAGCGCGCCCTTGATGCCGTAGGCGTCACCGTTGGTGCCGCTCAGGATGAGCGTGTCGTTGTCCTCGACGCGCACGGCGGACTGCTCCGGCGATTGGAACGCGAGGGTCAGCGCGAGGCTCGGCGTGCTGGCGGTGAGCTGGATCACGACCACCTGATCCGGCGCACTGGCGAACACCTCACGCGTGTAGTGCACGTCGCGGAGCTGGAACTCGGTGCGCGCGACAGCCGAATCGAGATCGAGCTCGCGGCGATAATCCTGGGCGCGATCCTCGCCGGCCATCGTGATCATCAGATCGCCGACTGTCTCGTACGGCGCCTGGCGGACCGGCACCGACATGAACTTCTGCTGCACCAGATCCTGCGCCGCCTGGTACTCGCCGGCCGTGAGGAGCCGACGGATCTCCGGCAGCGCGGCCTTGGCCTCGGGATTGGCGGGATTGTAAGGCCCGCCGGCCCAGAGCGTGCTCTCGTTGAGCTGGATCCGCTCCTGCTCGATCCCGCCGAACACCATCGCCCCAAGTCGGCCGTTGCCGACCGGCAGCGCCTCGACCCATTCCGCCGCCGGCCGTTTGTACCAGAGCTTGAGGTCATCCGACGCGAACGCGGCGAGCGGAACGATCAGCAGGGCGAGCACGGCCGAGCGAAGCATGAACGCACATCGTCCGGCAGAAATTCCAACGCGGTGAAAACCAAGACGCGAAAAAATCGAACTCATGGGG
>CALFNJ010000445.1 GCA_937902865.1 uncultured Opitutaceae bacterium | reverse complement strand
ATGCATCTTTCTCCGTCTTTCGCCGGACCGCGTCGGCGGCATCTCCACTGCCCCACGACGTTGCCAGGCTTCCGGCCTTTTCGGTGACCTCGTAGGCGGAATAAACGTAGCCGGTTCGGGTATCAAGGAGCAGGCCGGAGGCCGTGGTGACGGCTGAAATCTTCCGCGTGGGAGACAACCCCAGCGTGATCACCGACAGAGGCTTCATGGCATCGGTGTCGATGAAGGAGGTGTCGAAGGTGTACAGGAACACCAGATCGGCCTGGAGCCGGGACGCCGCCTCACGGATCTCCCGATCGCTGTCGAGCCGGCTCGGCAGCAGCATGCGATTCAACGCCACCACTCCGGCGACACTCGGGAGCTGGTTGATGCGCTCGAACTGCGCCTGCTCCTCCACCTCCCGGGCAATGACGACGGAGTATTTGCCGGTGCCGTAGCTTCCGCCATTTCGCTGCAGATTATAGTTCGTGTAGGCGGGCGCCTGCACTCTGACCGCGGCAATGCTCGCGGGAAACGGATTCGTCGGCTTGGCGGCGAAACCCTCCTGGATGTTCGCCGGGGCGAAGGCCTGCAGGTCCGCCTTCGCTCCTGGCGTCAGGTAAGTCGAGCAGCCGACGAGGCAGAACGAGAGGACGCACAGCAGGGGGAGAAGAATTCGCGTTTTCATGGCCGATGCAGGGTGACGGTTGGGGATGCTGATCCGGAGTCTCCTCTGAGACTCGATCATCACCGCAATGAGCCATCTTTTTTGGCTCCAGCGCCTTGTCGGATTTTTTCTTTATTCTGTGGCGCCGAGCGCGATCAGGGTTTTCGCCAGCTCGTCACCGGTTTGACTTCCGGCCTCACGGGCGAGGGTGAGGGCTGATAGGCCGTCCCTGGACCGGGCATGAAGGTCGGCGCCATGCCGAATCAGGGTATGAAGCATTTCCACCCGGGGCCCGCCGGTCGCCGCCATGTCCATGACCCAAAGGAGCGGAGTATAACCGCGATACTCATCCTTCTGGTTCGGGTCCATGCCCGCCCGCAGGCAGCGCACGAGCTCATCGCCATTGCCGCAGTAGGCGGCGTAGTGCAGCTCGGTCATGCCGCGCTTCCCAGGTCCGGGGCGGAACAAAGTGGGTTTGTCGTCGCTCATGAGGTTTTGCCGAACGTTCAAGACGCCTGGTTGGGCTCGTTCTTCATCGCGGCTATCGCGCGAAATTGGAGCTGACCACAGTCAGGTCCGACTTTCTGAGTCGAACCTCGAACGAGACCATCCGCCCCGTGCTTCCCTTCTGTCCCGGTGATCTGTCCGGATCATCGAACAGGACGATGATCGATTCCCCTTCCTCGAGGACGATGACGCGATAGGCATCCACCCTCAGCCCGTGCGCTTCGAAAACGGGAAGCGCCGACTGAATCGCCTTCAGATCCCCACCCGAGATTGAGCCTCTTTCCTTGAGGACCGGAGCTGCAGCCTTCGGAGATGCCGCGGTCAACAGCGGAAACGAGAGCAAGCCGATGAAGGTAACAAAGCCAGCGAGCGAGAGTGTCTTCATGATCT
>CALFNJ010000444.1 GCA_937902865.1 uncultured Opitutaceae bacterium | reverse complement strand
ATCACTCCCACCGGCGGCGCGAAAGCAATCCAGCCGGCCCGGAGGATCGCATAGGTGCCGATCCAGCCGAGCAGGGCACTGGTCAGACCCCGCGCTTCGAACCAGCGCAAATGGGTGATCCTTTCGACTGCCGTAGCACAGAGATCAAAAAAGGCCCCGTAGTACTTGGCCGTCATCTCCTGGGCGTACTTCTCCGTCCCGTGGCTGGCATAAAAGCGGATGACGGCGTTCTGGTAAAGATGCCCGCCGATCTGGTCCCAGCTGATTCCATAGTCGCGGAACGTCGCGACAATCAGCAACGCATGCACTGCGAGCACCGCGACAGCGGCGCGGACCCAAAATCGGGACGAGGGCCGCGCTGGCGGAAGCGGTTGAGCGGAAGAGGAGTTCGTGATAGGCATGCAATCGCGCTTCACCGATGAGCCTCCGACATCATGGGACATCATGGAAAATCCTGCGGCGCGTGCCGCAGGATCGCCTAGGTCAGCGGAATGTGCGGCTCGACCTCTGCCTCGTAGTTGATCCCCGGCAGGCCGAAGCCGAACAGTTTCATGAACTCGGCGCGGTAGCCGGCGATATCGGTCAGCGTCGCGAGATTCTCCGTCGTGACCTGGGGCCAGATCTTCGCGACCTCGGCCTGCACATCGGGCTTCATCTCCAGGTCGTCGATGCGCACGCGACCGCCGCTGTCGAACTCGAGGGCGGAGCCATTGTACATCTGTTTCGCGAAGAGCCGCTGGATCTGCTCGATGCAGCCTTCATGAGTGTCCTTGGCCTTCATGACCTTGTAGAGGATCGAGATGTAGAGCGGGACCACCGGGATCGCGGAGCTCGCCTGGGTGACCAGGGCCTTGTTCACCGAGATGAAGGCGCGGCCATAGCCGTGGGCCTTGAGTTGCGCGTCGATCTTCTTCGCGGAGCGCTCGAGGTCGTTCTTCGCGAGACCGATCGTGCCATTCTTGTAGATCGCCCACGTGACTTCCGGTCCGATGTAGGAGTAGGCGACGGAAGTCGCGCCCGGCGCCAGCAGTTTCGCGTCGGCCAGGGCGTTCATCCAGAATTCCCAGTCCTCGCCGCCCATCACGGCGGTCGTGTCGGCAATCTCGGCCTCGTTGGCTGGCTCGATGGTGATGGTGCTGACGATGCCCTTGTCGGTGTCGACCGTCTTGTTCGAAAAGGTCGTGCCGACGGGCTTCAAAACCGATTTGTGGACCACGCCGGTGCGCGGGTGCGTGCGGCGGGGCGAGGCGAGCGAATAGACGACGAGGTCGATCTGCCCCATGTCGCGCTTGATGATCTCGATCGCCTGCCGCTTGAGGTCATCGGAAAAGGCGTCGCCGTTGAGATTGGCGGCGAAGAGGCCGGCTTTGCGCGCGGCATCGGTGAAGGCGATGGTGTTGTACCAGCCCGGCGTCGCCGGGCGTCCATCCTCGGAGGGCCGCTCGAAGAAAATTCCCAGGGTCTTGGCGCCGCTGCCAAAGGCCGCGGTGATACGGGAGGCGAGGCCGTAGCCCGTGGAAGCGCCGATCACGAGGACGGACTTGGGGCCGTCCTTGATCGGACCCTTCCGTTTGACGTAATCGATCTGCTCCTGGACATGGGCGGCGCAGCCGATCGGGTGGGCGGTGACGCAAACGAATCCGCGAACCTTGGGTTTTATGACCATACCCCGGCGAGATTTCGCGCCGGAGGAGCGGCTGGCAAGCGTGGTTTCATGCCACGGCCCGGCGCGGATTTTATCTGGATTTATCTGGAACGCGGGAAATGAGGAACAGAGCGCGATTCCGCCTTCCTGGCCGCAGCTTGGCCTGACGCTTTTGTTTCCCGGATTCCGGACGGAAGCAAAATTTCCGCGACTTATTTGCTGCGCAGGAGCGAAGGACCCTCCGGCTTCGCCGCGCCGCCTTTGCGCTCGCGTGTGATGACGAAAGCACTCACCGCGGAAAGAGTCCGCTCGGATTTGAAGACGATGCGTCCGCCGCCGTCAGCGTTGGGCGCGAACACGCCGCCCTTGGCGGGATTCTGTCCGGACGAATCGACCAGCCAGAGTTGATAGTCCTGATCCGCCGGAGGCGCGGGCAATTTTTCCAGGGCGAGCACGCCCTCCTGACGAAGCGGATCCCATACCGCGACGGCGAGGGAGGACGCCGGAGCGTCGGAGCCCGGCAGCAGCGCGGTGATCCTGAGGTTGGCGAGGCCATTCGCTCCCGCCAGCTGCTTGGTCGCATCGCTCAGCCGCCGATCGAGCACGATGCGCTCGGCTTCCATCTGGTTGCGGGACTCGCGCAAAGCCAGTTCGTTCAAGCGGGCTTCGGTCTGCTGGCTCTCGGCTTCCTTCCGCGTGGTGAGCAGAGCCTGGCCGAGCCAGATGGTCAGCGCGGCGAAGCCGGCGGCGAGCGCCCAGGGCAGGAAGACCGGTGGACGAAAAGGAACAGCGGGGCTGGGCGGTTCGCCACGACGCGAACTTTCCTGGCCGTGCCCAGGGCGATGGCGGGCGCCGTCAGGAGATCCGGGTGTCGTCATGCGCCGCGATACGAGTGCCCCGATCCCCTCGTTGGCGAGGCAATTTCCCGGCGAGGCTCACAGCACCGCCAGTCCGATCAGACCGAGCACGAGGAGCACGGCGAGCAGCGCGAGCATGTGGCGTTCACGCGCGGTGACAGGCAGGGGCACGGCGATGAAGGGAAAAGCGCTGCCTCAAAGCCCCAGCGGCTGGAGGTGAGTGAAGATTTCGGCGACCAGCGGCTCGTGGCTGATATCCGCCCAGGGATGATTGCTCGAGAGCCGGATGAACATTTGATCGCCGGCCCGCCGGAAACCGTAGAGGGCGGCGATCTTGAGCAGATTGCGGGGAGAAAGCGGATCGAGGTAGCGCACGGGCTGGCGGTCGTAGATGTGCCAGAACCAAACGTGCTGAGGGAATCCGTTATTGCGGAAAAGGCGGTGCTCCGCGGCGGCGACCTCGCGATTATCGAGCTGCAGCGTCTCGCGCCGATCGGGAATGGCGATCGACTCCCAGCCGGAGCCGGGCCAGCAGGCGTCGGGCGTGTGCGTTGCGACGAGGCTGGGGCTCGCCTGCCCGGGACCCCAGTAGGCGATGTACGCCGTGATCTGGAGATCGGTGCCGTTTGCCAGCCGGCGAATGTAGGTGCGCTGGATAAAGTGATCGGTCTGCAGGACGTCCTTGAAGCGATTTAAATCGTCGGAGGTGATCACCTGCCAGCCGGAGGCGGAGGCGGGCAGCACCGCGTCGAGGTTCGGAAGCGGCGGCTGGGGCAGGGGCGGTGTGAACAGCGTGTGGAGGACAAAGAACGCGGCGAGGAAGACGCTGGCGGCCAGCCCGCCGGCGAGCAATGGCTGCAGCCGCGCAGCCCCGGAGGGCGCCGTCGCAGGGGCGGCGGGAGGCGTCGCCGCTTCTTTCCCGCGGTGTTCGAGGAGGACCGCGAGTCCGCCGAGCAGCGCCGCGGTGATCGCCAGCACGGCGAAACCAGTCAGGTCGTGCCATCGCCCGCGGATGTCGACGCCGCCGTTGGCCAGCAGGGTCAGGGTCAGCGAGCGGATGAAATTCATCAGGAGCGCCAGAGGGGCGGCGAGTCCGATGATCACGGCGCGCGCCCAGGGCCGGCGGACGAGGCAGCCCGAGAAGAAGAAGCCGGCGAAGACGCACGAGATCAGGCTGCGCACGCCGCTGCAGGCCTCCTCGATGCCGACGGAGGTGCGGGTCAGCTCGATGATGTTGCCATGCCGGATCGCCGCGATGCCGAGGAGGTGGAGCATCCCCACGACATTCTCCGACACCCAGAGCTGGAGCGACACCGTCAGGCGGTTGTACATGCCCGGCGGGATCGGAGCGCTCAGGGTCCAGAGCCCCACCGCCAGCAGGGAACTCCAGTTGAAGGGCACCAGGCGCGCGCCCTCGGTGGCAAAGGACAGCAGGCCGGCGAAAAGCAGAAGGGAAAATCCGCCCGCGAGCACGAAGCCCACGAGCGCATGGTCCCACTGCAGGGACACGGCATACAGCCCGCCGACGCCGACCGCGAGGAGACCAAGCAGCAGCGAAATAAAAATCAGGGAAGCGGTTCGCGACGTGGCCGGCAGGTAGCGGAAGGGGCCGGAGGTGCGGGCTTCATGCAGCAGGAGGCCGAAGATGACCGGCATGAAGAGCCCGTGGGAAAGGTCGGGATTGTGCAGCCACTGCGGCCACAGCAGAAAAATCAGCGCGGCGCCCAGCATCGCGAGCAGGCCGAGACTCATCCAGCCGAGTCCACCCGGGGCGCGGGCGGTCGCGGCGGAAGGGGCGATCGCGGCGGTGCTGCTCATGACTTGCCGGGGGGATTCGACAGACGGGGCTGGATCACGCGTCCCGACGAATAGCGCCCGAGCAGGATATACGTCATGTCGAGCGACATCGGCAGGGAGGGAAGAAACGCCTCGATGTGTCGGGGAGGTGGCTTGCCCTGGAAGAAGTCCTCGAAGGCTGCGAGCGTCAGTGGCGAGGAATGGTTGGTCTCATTCAGGAGCTGCGCCATGGCATGCATTTTGGGATAATCGCCCCCGATGCCCGCGGCGCAGAACAGGTTGATCAGGGCGTTGTAATTTTCGCGGACCGGAGCCAGCGGAGCCACCCGCAGGCGGGCGAAGACCTGGTCGAGCAGATGCGGATTGGGATTTTTGGCGAGATGGGCCGCGAGGAGTTCCATGATCGGGCCGGTCGGAGTCGGGGTCAGCAGGAGGCTGACATCACCTTCGCGCAGCGAGTCCCAGCCGAGCTGGGCGAAGGCGTCGAGCCGCACGGCATAACGCTCGTCGTCCGCGACGCGGGAGCCGTATTGCTCCAGCAGGTCGAGCGCCGGCCGGGCCTGCCGCAGCTCGACCAGGCTGCGCATCTGGTAGAAAGGCACGAACGGATGCGTGGCCTCGGCCCAGACCCGACTGAGCTCCGCCACGGCGAGCCGCTCCTGTCCGGTCCGCATCAGCAGCTCCGCCTGCACCACCCGCTGCCATTGCGGGGCGAGGGGACCGGGTCCGGCGAGCAGCCGCCGCAGCGGCAGGTCGTCGCCGGTCTGCCGGGTGGCGAAGATCAGGGCGTTCATCCAGTAGCCGGCATGAGCAGGATCGGACCGGCGAAACTGTGCCGCCGCGAGTTCCTTGACCTGGACATAATCGCTGCGCGCCAGCAGGGCGCGATTCCAGGAATCGGCCAGGAGGTCGTTGTTTTCCGGATGCTCCGCCAGAAGCTGGGCATAGAGGCGGTCGGACAGCGCGGGCTGGGTGATCTGCCACAGCGAAGCCAGCGAAAAACCGATGTTGTAGTCGTGCGGAGCGAGTTCGTGGGCGTAGCTGAGAGAGAACAGCGCCTCCTTGAAATCATTCCGCGCGAGGGCATCGGCGCCCTTCTTCAGGAAATACTGCGCGCGGGCGGCGTTGATCTGCCACCAGGAGCGCGGCCACGCGACGCTGGCATAGCGCACGGGATAGCCGATCAGGCGGAAGCCGCCGAACACGGCGAGGGTGCCGATGAGGTAGGCCACCGCCAGGCTCGTGCCGCAGTAGCGCAGTACGATGGTCCAGAAGGGACGCACGTCCGCGGCGTCGACGGAGCACCGCAGGCCCTTGGGAGTTTCGACCAGCAGCGGACACACCCGGCGAAACCGGCTCGGCTTGGCCCACATGACGCAGGCTTCGCAATGGGTCTCGTAGGCGCGGCCGGAGTCGCTCGCCGACTGACACGGGCAGCGCGAACCCCGGCGCAGGCGAAAATAGCTTTTTCGGCCATTCCAATAGAACAGCGCCCAAACGAAGCGGAAGAGATCGGCAATCCAGCCAGCCACGGTGATAATCAGGAGACGGGAGACGGGGGACAGGAGACAAGGGGTAAATCAGGAGCGGGACGGGGCAGGCCACGGGCCGGGAAGATGGGAACACGGAGGACTCGGAGGAGAAAGGAGGTCACGGAGGCGAGTTCCGTGAACTCGCTATTCCTCCGAGTCCTCCGTGTTCCCGCAACTGCCGGAAGCAAATCCGCCGGTCAAAGTGTTCGGACTGGGTTTGAAATGCTTCGTTGGCGCCACACGTGCGCTTGCACCGGCCTCCCGGCTCCGGTCTCCTGACGCCTGATTTCACTATGGCCACCATCTACGAAAATCTCCGTGCCGATATCATCACTGCCATGAAAGCGCGCGACTCCGCGACGGCGCTCATCCTGCGCACGACGGATGCGGCGGTGCAGCGGTCCTCCCTGGATCAGGGCAAGCCGATCGATGACGCTCTCGTCACGACCGTCCTGCGGAAGGCGATCAAGAACCTGAACGACGCCAAGGTGGAGTTCGCCAAGGGCGGACGCACGGACCTGGTCGCGGCCAATGAGGCGGAGGCGAAGCTGCTGGAGAAATACCTGCCGGCCGGCCTGGACGCGGCGAAAATCGATGCGCTCATCGCCGAGGCGATCGCCGCCACCGGAGCGACGTCCAAGAAGGACATGGGCAAGGTGATCGGCGCGCTGAAGCAGAAGCCCGAAGCGCCGCTGATCGACTTCGGCGCCGTCAGCAAGCTCGTGCAGGCGAAGCTGCCGTAAAACCAAACCGGAATTCGATCCGGTTTCACACAGAGACACGGAGGACACAGAGATCCATATCGGATTTCTCTGTGTCCTCCGTGTCTCTGTGTGAAATACGGACCGGGTTTCCGTTTATTGCCTCCGGGCCGCCGGAGCGGTCCCAGCCGCGGCGGCCGGACCCGAGCCGGGCAGGGCGGGCGGCGGAAGGACGGCGGGGAGCTTGAATTCCTCGCCGTTCACGCGGACGTTTTTCAGCTGCAAATTTTCCGTCGGGCCGAGCGCGAACTGCGAGCTCTTCAGCTGCAGATCGATATTCTCCAGCGTGATCCCGGTGATGAGGTCGCCAGCGTTGCCGCGCAGCGTGCCCATGGTGCCGAACTTGCCGCTGACGTTCCGGATCGTGACATTGCGGATCGAGCGGGTCGGCATGGGCAGCCCCTTGAGATCGAAGAACTGCAGCCACGGCGCGACATTCAGGATCCGTCCGGTGCCGGTCAGCTTGATGTCTTCGATCAGGATGTTCTCGTAGCGCTGGGGGGTGTCGGGCCGCAGCTTGCGCGTCAGCCGGGTGGCGTTGCCCGAAATGGTGTTCCGGCGGGCGATGCTGTTGCGCACGAGTGTCGCCTCGCTGCCGCAGGTCATGCCGTTACCGTCGCCGAACTCGGTGTCCTCGACGAGGATGTTCTC
>CALFNJ010000443.1 GCA_937902865.1 uncultured Opitutaceae bacterium | reverse complement strand
CCAGAGCGCGGCGAAACCCAGTGGAGCCTGCATGCGGCGTGGGAGGCGCACCAGCGACAGCAGGGCCTGAAGCACGCCCGCGATCACGGCGATGTGCTGCCCGCTGATGGAGAAAAGGTGCATCGTGCCGCTTTGCTGGAAGCGCAGCGTCTGCGCGGAGCTCAGCTCCTGCTGCTGGCCCAGCATCATGGCACGGTACACTGCGGTCAGCTCCGGTCGTTTTCGCACGATGCCATACCCGAGAATCGTGGAAAACCTCGCCGCCGCCCGATCGCAGAATCGCGCGTACGCCGAGGCCGCCGTCACCTCGCGCAGGACGCGTCCACGGTTCAGGCGGAAATTGATGCCGCTGTTGGCCAGATAGCCGTCGAACGAGTCCGGGCCGGGATCGCGCGGCAGCACCGTCAGCACCCCCGCGGCTCGCACCACGGCCGAGCGCAATGGCGCGGTCTGTCCGGCCCTCAGCGTGAACGCGTAGGAAATCCGCTGTCCCCCAAGATCGCGCCAAAGCGAACCTTCCTCCGGCGGTAGCGGCCGCCGTGCGTCGGCTGGATCGGCTCCGTCAACCTCTTGGATCCGCCTCTCGGAATTTTCCGGGACCGGAGCCTCCACGACAACCTTCGCCAGCCCGGCCGCCTTGCGCGGATCCTTTTGCGGAAAAATCCGCTCCACCTGCAGGGTGAGCTCGACTTCGCGCGGCGGCAGATCCTCCCAATCCGCCAGACGCTGCCGGTGCAGCGCATAACTGGCCCAACCGCCGAGCAGCATCGCGGCGCCCAGCGCCACCGCCCACCCACGGGGCTCGCGGCGCGCGGTCCAGGCCGCGATCCCGGTGGCCAGCAGCGCGCCCGCGAGCAGCCAGCCCACGGGAGCCATCGGCGCCGCCTGACCGATAGCCAGGCCTATCAGGAACGGCAGCACCAGCCAGAGCAGGGGAGCACGGTACCCGAGAGTGCGATCGAGCATGTCCCCGGAAACGCCGGCGCGGCCTGGATTCTTTCCCGTGCTCGCTGGCTTTTGATGCGAGGATGACCGGCAGGATAATTCAGAAACCAGGAAGCCAGGAAACGGACCGAATCGTGGCTGCCAGAGGAGCTCGGCTCTTGGCGGAGATTATTGCGATCCGGTTCGCGCCGAGGCGCCGGGCGCGGAGAAAGGCATCAGTCCGGATCTGTCTGATCGGGCTCTGCGTCTCCGCGCCTTAGCGCGAATCAATTCCCGGCTTCCTGGCTTCCGAATTCACCCCAACCGATTCGCCCCCCCATAACGCACTTGTTTCCGCGACCTTCCCGCGCACGTTGGTGTCCCGCCGATGATCCCTCCGGACGACCAGCCCTCCCTCTTTGCGGAAGATCCTCCGCCGGCGCCGAAGTGGTCGAGGCCAGGGGAAAAAGCCGCGCCCGCGGCCCGGCAGCCGCTGGCGGCGCGCATGCGGCCGCGGCGGTTATCCGAGGTGGTGGGACAGGAGCACATCCTCCGGCCCGGGAGCCTGCTGCCCCGGCTCGTTGCGCAGAACCGCTTCGGCTCCCTCCTGTTCTACGGGCCTCCGGGCAGCGGCAAGACGAGCATCGCGGAGGCGATCGCGCACGAGACCAAGAGCCGCTTCGTGCGGATCAACGCCGTGATGTCCAACGTCGCCGAGCTGCGCGAAATTCTCTCCGCCGCCCGCCGGATTCCCGAGGCCGGCACGATCCTGTTCATCGACGAGCTGCACCGGTTCAACAAGTCGCAGCAGGACCTGCTGCTGCCGGACGTCGAGGAGGGCACTGTGCGCCTGATCGGTGCAACCACCCACAACCCGGGTTTCTACGTCAACCCGCCGCTGCTGTCGCGCAGCCATCTCTTCCGACTCGAACCGCTGCCCATCGCGGCCATCACCGGGGTCCTGCGGCAGGCGTTGCAGGATCCGGAGCGCGGCCTGGGCGCGCGGGGTGTGACGGCTGACGACAAGGTGCTCGCGGATCTCGCGGTGCTTTGCGACGGCGACCTGCGGCGCGCCCTCAACGCGCTCGAGGTGCTCGTGCTCGGCCTGCCCGAGCGCACGGCGCTGACGTCCGCGGAGCTCGAGGTTTTCGCCCGGGAGCGCCGGATCCGCTATGATGCGGATGAGGACGAGCACTACGACACGATCTCGGCCTTCATCAAGAGCTGCCGGGGAGGCGACCCCGACGCGGCGATGTACTGGCTCGCGAAGATGCTCGCCGGCGGGGAGGACCCGCGATTCATCGCGCGCCGCCTTGTGATTCTCGCGAGCGAAGACGTGGGCCTGGCCGATCCGCAGGCGCTGCCGCTCGCGGTCGCGGCGCATCACGCCTGCGATTTCATCGGGCTACCCGAGGCCGAGCTGACCCTCGCGCACGCGACGCTCTACATCGCCACGGCGCCGAAGAGCAATTCCGCCACCATTGCCCTCGGTGAGGCCCATCGCGCGCTCAAGGAAGCGCCGGTGCAGACGATCCCGTCCGCGCTCCGGAGCAGGAGCGGCCAGGCGAACAAGCGGATCGGCCAGGGCAAGGACTACGCCTATTCCCACGATTTTTCCGAGAACGTCTCCGGCCAGGACTACCTGGAAAAACCACTGACGCTCTACACGCCCAAAACCGCCGGAGCCGAGGCAGCCGTGGCCGACCGCCTCGCGCGCTGGAAGCTGCTGAAGGCCGGATTGCGGAAAAAGGCCTAGCGCGGACCAAATCAAGCCGCGGCCGAAAGGTAGGGCGAGGCGTCCCCGCCGAGTCGCGGCTCACCGGGACGGTTGGCCCGACCTTGAAACGAGCGACGGCGACAAATTTTAGAAGTGCTCGAGCGGTCGTCACACCGGCCCGCTCACGGGCGCGGCCGCCGGAGCCCGCGGAGGAACCACCGCGTATTTCCAGCCCGCCATGGCGCCGAGGCCGTAGAAGAGAATATCCATCGGGCTGAATGTCGTGCTGAGGATCACCCAGGCGATCGAAGGGGTGAGGGCCGACACCACATGGCCGAAGCTCACTTTGTAGCTCGTGGCCACCGCCTCGCAGCCGGTGAAGAGGTTTCCCAGCACGCAGCCGAGCAGCGCGAGCCCGGCTCCCAGGTAGCGGAAGCGGGGCTCGAATCCCCTTCCGAGCTTTTGGATGGCGAAGCCGACCAGGAACCCGATGCCGACCGCCATGTAGCCGATCTGAAAATTAGTGACCACGGTGATGACCACCCAAAGCGTGGTGCCGAGGAGCATGGCGACGACGCCTCCGATCAGACCAAGGCCGAAATTCTGCTGGTGGCTGGCGACGCGCAGGGCGGTTTCCGAATCGAGGGGAGGGGCGGGAGTGGGGCTGGGAGTTTCCATTTGGGGTAGTGAGCTGGAGTGGACGAACGGATGGACCGGGAGACGCTGGCCGGCGTGCGACGGAAAGGCGAGGGAGGAGCGGTGCTGCGAACTTCGCGTAAAAAGCCCCGGACGCGGGGGATGCGACTTGCGGCAGTCGTCCGGCAAATTATCGTTCCCTCATGAAACTCCGCGCCCTGCTTGCCGCCTGGTGTCTGCCGGCGCTCCTCTTTGCCCAGGCCCAGACGCCGGCTCCCACGGCTCCCGCGAACGCCGCCAAGAGCGCGGGCCCGACGGGCACGACCGTCACCAGCTCCACCACGAGCAAATCCGCTCCGGCCGCGCCGCAGAAAACGGATGCCAAGTCCGCGGCTACGAAGAAAGCGGCGCCGACCGCGAAAAAGGAAGACGCTCCCGGAGTCGTGGAGGGAGTGACCATCGCGCGGCCCAACGGCGGATTTCTCGGCCTGCACGTCGCCAACAACAACTTCATCCTCACCTTCTACGACGCGAAGAAGAAGAAGGTGGCGCCGGACGTCACGCGGGCCGCGCTACGCTGGCCGGTCAAGTACCAGCCGGGTGACGAGCACGCGGTGCTCAATGCCAGCGGGACCGCGCTCACCTCTTCGAAAGTCGTGAAGCCGCCGCTGGTCTTCAAGGTCTTCATCGGCCTCTACAACGAAGGCAGCGACAAGGCGGTCGAAAGCTACACCGTGGACTACCACGGCGAGTAATCGATCTCCGGAATTTCACCCCGGAGGCACAGAGGCACGGAGAAGTTTTCTGGAAATGTAGGGGCGTTCCTTGCGGACGCCCGGTTCAGCTCGGAATCCCGGATGGGCGTCCACCAGGAACGCCCCTACATCGATCAGATCTGAGTCACTGCGGGGAAATTCCCGGCGGTTTTTCGGCGTGAGCTTCGCGCCTTCGCGTGAGACAAATTTCCAGTCGGAGCGGTCGGTGCGCTCCGGCCCGTTTCCATGGTTCTTCTGAATATCGCGGGCGGCGTCGCCCTCATCCTGTTCGGCATCCGGTTTCTCCGCAAAGGACTGGAGCGGTTGCTGGGGCATGGACTGCACGCCTGGCTGGAGCGCATGGCGCAACGGCCCTGGACCGCGGCGTGCGCGGGCGGCGTCTTCGGCACCATCGCGCCCTCGTCGACCGCGCAGACGCTGCTGACCCTGCAGCTCCTCAATGCCGGCAAGCTCAGCGCCGGTGCGATGCTCGCGTTCCTGCTCGGCGCGAACGTGGGGATCACGGTCACGGTCCAGCTGATCGCGTTCCGGTTCTTCGACTACTACGCCCTCTTCCTCGTCGTGGGCCTGGTGGGCTTCCAGTACTTCAAATCGGAGAACATCCGCGGCGCCGGGCAGTCGCTGCTCGGGCTCGGCTTCATCTTCCTTGCCATGACGCTCGCGAGCCAGTCGGCGGTCGTGCTGGCGGGTGACCATGATTTCCAGACGGTGATGGGGGTGCTCGTGCACCACCGGTTCTGGCTGGTCGTGTTCGCGTCGCTGCTGACGCTGTGCACGCAGAGCTCCACCGCGGCGATCGGCCTGGCCCTGGCTCTCGGGGAAAGCGGCGCGATCGCGCTGCCGATCCTCCTGCCAGTCGTCCTCGGCGCGAATCTCGGGCTCGGCCTCACTTCGTTGCTGGCCGGTTTCCCCACTTGGGAGGGCCGCCGGCTCGCCGCGGCCAACCTGCTCCTCAAGTGCACGGCGATCGCACTCCTCCTGATTTTTTTCCCTCTGGTGGAATCGGTGGTCGCCGCCAGCCCGGGCTCCGTGGCGCGACAGACGGCGAATTTCCACACCGGGTTCAATCTCGCGGTCATGGTGATCGGTGTGCTTTCCGCCGGTCCGGTCGGGCGCCTGATGCAGCGCGCGGTCAAGCCCGGCCTGCCGCCCGCCGAGGCGATCCGTCCGGTGGCCACGCATCTCGATCCCGCCGCGCTCGCGAGTCCGGTGTTCGCCCTCGCCAACGCCACGCGCGAGACGCTGCGGCTGGCCGACGGCGTGAAGAGCATGTTCGAGGGCGCCTGGCGCGCGTTCAACGAGCGGAACGCCGCGCTCGCGATCGAGGTGCAGCGGCACGACGACCGGATCGATGAGCTCAACACCGCGATCAAGGTCTATCTCAGCCGCATTCCCGATGACGCGCTGAATCCCCGCGACAGCCAGCTCCAGTTCGGACTGCTCAATTTCGCGAGCCAGCTCGAGTCGATCGGCGACATCATCGACAAGAGCATGTGCGGCGCGGTCATCAAGCACGCCCGCGACGCCATCGGCCTCCAGCCGGAGGATCGCGCCGACCTGCAGGCGCTCTACGAAAAAGTCCTGCGGCGGATGGAAGCCGCGATCTCGGTGCTCGCGACCCGCGAGCGTCCCCTGGCCGAGCAGTTCCTGCGCGAGGGCGACGAACTGAAGGACTGGTGCATCGAAGTGCAGAAGCGCCACTACCAGCGGCTCACGTCCGACAACCCGCAGTCGGTCGAGTCGAGCGAGCAGTTTCTGGATTTCCTCAACATCATGCGCCGCATCAGCGGCCAGCTGAACACCATCGGCCACACCTTCGTGCCGAAGAAACTGCCCGCGGTGACGGATCCGATGGTGGAGTAAGGCGAAGGGGAAAGCTCATCTGAGCCCGGGGAGGGGGCAGTTGAAGCGCAAAGACGCGAAGCCGCAAAGAAGCCGGATGGACTTCGCGCCTTCGCGTCTTTGCGCTTCAATCTTCTGGAACCCCTCAACGTCGGATTGCCGACCTTGAATGTTCAACGTTGAGCGTGGGACGTTGAACGTTCCGCAGCCGGCCCGTTACGGGACGGCTGCGGCCAGCTTGTTTTCCAGGCGCTGCATCAGCACGGCGACGGAAAGCTTTTCCGTGTACGTGCCCTTGAAGACGCCGCGCGTCGGGGTGGCGTCGTGATAATCGCGTCCGACTGCGACCTTCACGTGGCGTTCGCCCGCGACGCAGTTGTTGGTCGGATCGAGCGGCCACCAGAATCCGCCCGGCAGATAGACCTCGACCCACGCGTGGCTCTCGCTCGCGCCGATCAGCCGCGGGGCGCGGTTGGCTTCGGACGCCTTGCGCTGGCTTTCGGTCTCGATGTAGCCGGTGACATAGCGTGCCGGAATCTCCGCGGAACGGAGGACCGCGAGCATCACCTGGGCGAAATCCTGGCAGACCCCGGCGCGCGCCTTCAGCACGGCGCTGACGGGCGTGTCGAGCTGCGTCGTGTCCGGCGCGTAGCGGAAGCTCTCCTTCATCCAGGCGATGTAGCGCAGCAGGCTCGGGCCGAGCGTTGCGCCGGGCGGGAAAAACTCGTTCGCGAGCTGGTTGACCGCGGCCGACATCTGCACGGCCGGCGACGGCATGAGGAATTCGAAGAGCTCGAGCTTGTGCCCGCGCCACATCTGGCGGGCCTCGGAGACGCTGATGTCGAGCGTCGAGGGCGGCGGCTCCAGCGGCGTGGTCTCCACCTCCGAGCGGCACTCCAGCACCAGCTCGCGGTGGCGCTGCACGATCGAGAAGGTCTCGACGATGTTGCCGAAATAATCGGTGTACGTGTGCAGGTTGGACGCCGGCGTCGTGATCAGCTCGCGCGAAATCAGCCGCTGGCGGTCATCCGACACCGGCGTGAGCCGCGCCTCCATGAACGACTCCGACGCCGTGCCGGCGTAGCGGTAGAGAGTGCGATGGGTGAGCCGGAAGCGCATGCCGAGGACGGAGTGCCAAACAAAATCCGCCCCGCCTGATTGGCAATCATCGGAATTTCACCACAGAGGCACGGAGACGCGGAGAAATCCAAATACTCCCGAGGTTCACCACAAAGGCACAGAAGCACGAAGTCTGAGCCACGATTGGTCCCGACAACTCTGGGGGTCTCCTCGGTGGCTCTGTGCCTCTGTGGTGAAATTCCGACGGCGGCGGATCGAGGTCGTTGC
>CALFNJ010000442.1 GCA_937902865.1 uncultured Opitutaceae bacterium | reverse complement strand
CGCACGCTGATGCCGTGGGGCGACTACGCGTTCAAAAGCCGCCTTTTCCAGAGCCTGCAGCGCCACACCCCGGCCCTCGCGCACGTCCCCGTGCCGCTGCCCTATCCGTACGTCCAGGGCCTCGACCATGTGAAGTATGGCGACGAAAGCGGTCCGGGCCTGGCGTTCGGGGAAGTCTATCTCCTGGGCGAATCGCGGAGCGACCGGGGGTTCTTCGACTACTACCTTGTCGCGTTCGTCTTCAAGACGCCGCTCGGCCTGCAAATCCTGGGGCTGTGGGCGGTCGTCCGCTACGCGCGGCATCGGCGGCGCCATCAGTTCGCCCGCGACGAACTCTTTCTCGCCGCGCCCGCGTTGTTCTTCGCCGTCTACTTCAGCTTCTTCTTCAAGGCGCAGATCGGGCTCCGTTACTTCCTGGTCGTCTACCCCCTGCTGATCGTGTTCGTCGGCAGCCTCCTGCAGGACTGGCCCAATGTCACCCGCCGCGCCCGCGTGGCCTGCGCCGCGCTGGGGTGCTGGATCGCGGTCTCCAACCTTTCCTACTTCGGACACTATCTCTCGTACTTCAACGAGCTGGTGGGGGAACGGAAGAATTCCTACCAGATCCTCGCGGACTCCAATTTGGATTGGGGCCAGAACGTCGGCTACCTGACCGAATACCTGCAGTCGCATCCCGCGACCGTCTACAACCCGCCCGACCCGCGGCCCGGGCACTTCATCATCGATGCCAACCTGCTCGTCGGCGTGATTCCGCACGTGCAGGCCAGCTGGCTGCGCCGTTTCGAGCCCAGCGGTCACCTCGTGTATTCCTACCTCATCTTCGACATCTCTCCGTCCGACCTCACCAACCGAGCCGCGCCTCCGCGCTAGCTCATTCCCCAGACTACAATGAAAACCTCGAAGCATTCCGTGCCCCTCCGCCGTGTCCCGCTCGCCGGGATCGTTGCCGCGTTCGCCCCATTCCTTTCGACCGTCCCGCTCCACGCGGGATTGTTCTCCCAATACACCGACGCCGTCGCCGTGTCCTCCTCGGCGACCGCCGAGTATACCGCGCAAAAATTCGCGACCAATCCTCCCAAGCGCGAAACCTACCTCTTCTTCCAAGGCACATTCCACGGCGGGATCGTCCACGACGTCGATCTGGACCGCACCCAATTCTCCCAAGTCACCAGGGCGCTGGCCGCGAATCTCGCGCGGCAGAATTACTATCCCAGCACGGACATAAAAAATGCCGATCTTTTCATCACCGTGCAGTGGGGCATCACCACGATCTACGACGACTCGCACCTGGAGGCCGACCGGGACGAGGCCATCAAGCAATCGTATTTCGCCAAGCTCCGACAGCCGACCTCCGCGTTGTTTACGGACCGGGAGCGCGCCGAGCTCCAGGTGATGGTCGACAACAAATACGGCCCCTACGACGGCGGTTCCGTGAATGCGGCGCTCATGGTGCTCGAGTCGGACCAGGAGGAGATGCTGAAAATCATCAACGCCAATTCCAAGCTGCTCGGCTATGATGTCCAGTTGGCCAAGACCCAGGCGGAAAAAGGCGTGGGCTCCTCCGACGAATCCGCCTTGGCCCAGGAGCTGGCGGAAGAACGTTTCTTCGTCGTCCTCATGGCCTACGACTACCGCACGATGAAAAAAGACAGCACGCCCAAGCTTTTATGGACCACCCGCTTCAGCATCCGGGCGACGGGCAATCTTTTTTCCACCGCCGTCCCGGTCATCAGCAAGGCGGCCTCTCCCTATTTCGGACGCAATCTCGATGTCTTGAAGCGGGAGGATTATGTCCCGGAAGGAAAAGTGGACCTCGGCTTGCCGAAAGTCATTGGCAAGGCCGCGAAATAGAAAAGCCGCGATCGTCGGCGCCCCAGCGCCTTCTTCCTGCAAAAAGGCGCGCCTCACGGCGCGCCGCATCACGGGCTCCCCGGCGGGAGCCCGTTCCGCACTGGCTCAGGAATAGCTGAAGCTGTTCCAGCTATACCAATACTGGCCGCCGTCATTGCCCGAATCCTCCTCGACGTGGTCGGTGATGTTCACCGAATCGCCGGGACTCGTGTAGACGATCTCGTCGTAGTCCTCGGTCCACGAATAGCTGTCCACCACGTACGGCCCCCAGGTTTCGTAGTAGTGATCGACGTGAACGTGGTACGTGTGCGCCTCCGGATCGCCGGGCGGCGTCCGCGTGTCATCGTAGCCGTAGTCGGCCCGCAGCTGGCTCGTGAAGAGAAGGACGGATGCCGCCAGCAGCGATCCGGCCAGACTTTTCATCAACGTTTTCATGATCTATCGGGGTTCGGGTTGTACGACGCCTGATGGCGCCGCGATGCCAGACTTTCCCCCGGGTGCGCGACGCGGCAAACCGAATGGCCGCGCCACTCCGTAAAATAACTATTTGATTCGCTCCCAAGGTCCTTACGCCAGGGAGAAGTCCCCAAAACGGCGAGGAGGAGGAGGAGGAGTGCCTACCGACAAGCCGAGGCCCGTGGCGTAGTCTTCGGCTCGACCGGGCAGGTCGGAGACCTGCCCTGCTTGCAGAAGCGGAAACGGATCTCACTGGATCGATTCTTTCGCGTGTTCGGTGTCTTCCATGGCGTGGATTTTTTGCGCAACTTGAAGGTCCTTCGCGCGTCGCGCTCATTGAACCGGTTCCCACGGCCGGTTCGACATCCGGAAGAAACTTCCTCCATTCTGATCCTTCGCATGACATCCTCTCCTTCCCTGCCGCCTTCCCGCCAGTTTCGCCTGGGATATTTCCTCGTCGCGATGGCCGCATTGGCCGGCCTCGGCCGGCTGGACGCCGACGAGCGCGTGACGGTCTGGGGCAAGAGCAGCCCGGAGTACGCGACCTGGAAATTCGGCGCCGCCGACAAGGTCAAGAACGAGACCTATGTCCTGAGCCAGGGGAAATTCTATGGAGGCGCGAATCGCGACCGCTCGCTCGACGCGGTGAAGTTCCTCGATGTCGCCAAGGCCCTCGCGCCGGATCTTGTCAGCCAGCATTACTACCCCGCGGATTCCGCGCAGAAGGCCAATCTCCTCATCACCGTGGACTGGGGCGTCACCACCGTGAGCGAGAGCATGTACGAGCAGATGGGCCAGGACAGCCCCCTTGGCATGGCCGACACCGACGCCGCCCGCCGCGACGCCAGCCACCAGAACGCCAGCAACGAGCGCGCCACGGGACGGACCAGTCCCTCGGTCCAGATGCTCGACCAGACCTATGACATGCAGCGCCTGAACGGCCTGCAGAGCGACGCGAACGCCCAGGACCTGGACCGGAAGTCCATGAACATGAGCAACGCGGACAATGCCGTCCTCGTCGGCTTCGCCGAAACCCTCCACGCCGAAAACCAGCGCGGTTTCGACAGCGCCCAGGGCCAGATGCTGCGCGGCTTCCTCGCGGACGAGCGCTACTTCGTCGCCCTCACCGCCTACGACTGTCAGGAGTATCTCAAGACCAAGAAGCTCGTCGCCGTTTGGACCACGCGCATCAGCGTGCGTGCGCTCGACTCGAACTTCACCCGCGGCCTCGCCCTGATGGGCAAGGCCGGCGGCACCGAGTTCGGCCACCAGACCGACGGCGTGGAGCTCAAGACCCCGCAGATCGCCGTCGGCTCGCCGAGCGTCGTTTCGACCGACGCCAAGTAACGCCAGCGCGCGAAAGCGCTGCGCTTCACCGTCCGCGCGCGAGCGACCCGCCCTGAACGCTCCGTAGGTGGGGCGCGTTATCCCTAACGCGCCGGTTGGGCTCCGACCGTATTGAAACGCGGGAAACGATCACGGCGCGTTAGGGATAAGGCGCCCTACCCTCGCACAAGCGGACCCATCCCAGCGTCCCTTATCGTGGGACCACCGGCGCAGCTTCCGGCTTTTTGCCCGACACCAGGTACATCAAGGTCCCGTTCGCTGCAGGAGTCCGATCTGAAACGCAGGAAATCAGGAAACCACCGAGCGGCTCCTGGCTTTATTTGGCCGGGTGCGTCTTCACTTCCTCGAAGAGCTTCTTGCCGACGGCGCGGTGCACCGCGGTCGAGGGGTGGCCTTCGTGGTAGAAGAAATAGGTCGAGGGATCGCCGACGGGCGTGGGGTCCTGGTCGAAGATTTCGCGCCCGGCGCAGGCGTCCGTGGTGTTGACGATGCCGTAGTCCGAAGGGTGCTCCATCACGTCGTCGTAGTAGGCGCCCCAGTGGTTGAGCCAGATGTCGACGCTCAGCCGCTTGTGCTCGTCCTCGACGAACTTGGTCAACGCCGGCGCGAGCCGCTGTCCCACCGCGGCGAAGGAGCGGATTTTCGTCGGCAGCAGCGCCACCGTAAAATGTTTCGCGCCGAGCCCCTTCAGGATGTCGAGTTCCTGCGAGAGATTCGCGAGCGTCGTCTCCGTCGGCAGGCGACCGTCGTTCAAGCCGCCCGCGATGAAGAACAGCGTGGTCTCGGGATCGAAATGGATTTCTCCGGACGTGACCCGCGCCGCGAAATCCTTCGTCTGGTTCATCATCCCGTAACCGAGCAGCGCGGTCTCCTTCACTTTCCGTCCGTCACCTTCACCGGTCCGCGCGCCGCTCACCGCAAAATCGAGGCTCTTCTCCGCCGCCTTCGCCGCCTTGGCGTGCGTGAACTCGAGGCCCATGTTCCAGCCGAGATAGGCCACCGCCGTGGGGCCGTTGCCGTCCACGTAGCCGGCGCCGATGTCGGAGTAGCTGTCGCCAAACACATAGAGACGCGTGTACGCGGTCGTGGGAGTTGCCGCCGCCAGGACGGAAGCGGCCGGAAGCGCCGCGAGCAGGAACAGGATGAACGCAGAGCGTTGAAACGGGGGTTTCATGGGAGAACCGCAGCCAACCACGTTCCGCCGAAGCGCGGCAACTCCGGAAGTCGGAGCGACGGAAGGCCGGATGGTCGGAGGACAGACGACAGAGGCCGGAAGCCAGAGTCGTTAACTCGGATCTATTTGCAGTTTCCGTCATCCAGCTTCCGTCACCGGCCTCTGTCGTTCGGCTCTCGTTCTCCGTTATCCGGCATCCGACCATCCGATCATCCGGCCTGATTTTCCTGATTTCCTTGGTGCCTCCGCGCTGAAACCATGGCTCACCCCCATGAGATTCCCTGCCCTCCTGCTTTCAGGCCTATTCGCTGTCGGATTCCTGGTTGCACCCAACGCCGCGCATTCCGCGGAGGCGTCGCCAAGCCCGGCCAAGAAGAAGCTCCGCATCGTCCTCGTCGGCGATTCAACCGTCGGCGAGAGTTCCGGCTGGGGTCCGGGTTTCGCCGCCTGGATCAATCCCGATGTCGCCGAATGCATCAACGCTGCCCGCAATGGCCGCAGCTCGAAGAGCTTCATCGGCGAAAATCTCTGGCAGCCCGCGCTCGACCTTAAAGGCGACTACTACCTGATCCAGTTCGGCCACAACGACGAGCCCGGCAAGGGGCCGGAGCGCGAGACCGATCCCGCCACGACCTTCCCGCAGAATCTGTCACGGTATGTCGATGATGCCCGCGCCATCGGCGCCAAGCCGATCCTAGTCACGTCGCTCACGCGCCGCAAATTCGTCGCCGGCCATCCGCACCAATTGCTGCCCAGTCTCGTGCCGTACGCCGCCGCGACCGCGAGCGTGGCCCAGGCCAGACACGTGCCGCTTCTCGATCTGCACGCGCGCAGCATCGCGTTCTGCGAGCAGCTCGGCGAACCCGGTTGCGAGGCGCTCAGCCCGCGCACCGCCGAGGGTGGGGTCGACCAGACCCACCTGAACGCCAAGGGCAGCGCCGCCATCGCCCGCCTCGTCGTCGAGGAGCTGCGCCGCATCGCCCCCGAGTTGGCCCCGGCCTTCCTCGCCGAGCCGCGTCCGCTGCTCGCCATGCCGGTGCCCACCGAAGCCCCGGCGCCGAAGCAGAATAATTCAGAAGCCAAAAAACCATGAAAGCAGCCATGAAGGTGGGCGCCGACCTCCGGGCGGCGATCTGTCCGCCTGCCTCCCGCGCCCGGAGGTCGCGGCCCACCCTCGAGGGTACGCTTCATGGCTTCCTGGCTTCTGAATTCCTTTGGCAATTCCCAGCTCGCTCATGACGACCCCACTTAACCGCAGGCAGTTTCTCAAGGGCGTCGGCGCGCTTTCGTGCGGCGGCATGCTCGCCGCCACCGGCGCCGCCGAGGAGATCGCGCGCGCGAAGGATATTCTTCCGCTCACGGTCGATGCTCACGTGCACGTCTGGACCAAGGACCCGCGCTTTCCGTGGGCGCCGGAAACAACCAATCCGCCGGACACCGAGGCGACGGCGGAAATGCTGCTCGAGCTGATGCGGGCCTCGAACGTGCAGCGGACGGTCATCATCCAAGTCATCCACTACCGCTGGGACAACCGCTACGTCGCTTCCGTGCTGAAGCGTTATCCTCAGAAGTTCCGCGGCGTCGCCCGCGTCAATCCCGAGGATCCCGCCGCGCCCGATCATCTGTCCCGCCTCGTCGCCGAGGACGGTTTTCACGGCGTGCGCCTCAGCCCCGCCGCCGCCGCCGCGGGCGACTGGCTCCGCGGACCGCTGATGCCGCCGCTCTGGCGGCGCTGCCGAGAACTCAAGGTCCCGATGACTCTCCTCACGCCGGTCTCCCGTCTGCCCGAGATCGCGACGCTCATCGAGCAGTTTCCCGATCTCACCGTCGTGGTCGACCACATGGCCGACAGCCCAATCGCCGAACCCGCCCAGCTCGAGCCACTGCTCGCGCTCCGGCGTTTCCCCAAGGTCTTCGTGAAGATCTCGCACACCTGGTCTCTCTCCTCGCAACCCTATCCCTACTCCGACACGCACGCGCAGGTGCACCGCCTCTACGACGCGTTCGGACCGCAGCGCCTGATCGCCGGCACCGACTGGCCGCTCGTCGAAAAATACTGCACCTACGCCCAAGCCATCGAGCTCGCGCGCTCCCGGATCGCGTTCCTCAACGACGAGGACCGCCGCTGGATCTGCGGCAAAACCGCCGAGCTTGTCTGGCCATTCACCTGATCCGAGGTAGGGACGGGCGGCCGCCCGTCCGCTCCGGCTCCGTCAACCCTCAATCCCAGAGAACGTTCAACATCCAACGTTGAACGTCCAACATTCAAGGTCAGCCCTTCCGACGTTGAACGTTCAATATTGAGCGTTGGACGTTGAACGTTTCGCCTCGCGCGAAGAATTTCTGCCAGTTGACGGCGCATGACTCCGCGTGTCACGCCGGCTCGCTATTCCGCAATCTGCATCCGGCCGTCCGCAATC
>CALFNJ010000441.1 GCA_937902865.1 uncultured Opitutaceae bacterium | reverse complement strand
GACGCCGCCCTCGCCGCCGCGGAGAAGGCGCACGCGCTGCGCTCCGACGATCTGTTCATCAACACCACACTCTCTCGCATCTGGATGGAGCGCGGCGACAAGGCCCGCGCTGAGCACTTCGGCGCCCAGGCCAAGATCCAAAGCTGGAAAGAGCAGCTGAAAAATCCCGCGGACAAATAATCGATCCCCGGAATTTCACCACAGAGGCACAGAGGCACGGAGAGAAATCCCAAAGCCCAATGTCCAGACGCCAAACCCAGAAATCAGTCTCCGTGCCTCTGTCTCTCTGTGGTGAAATTCCGGAACGATCGACGATCGGCCTCCGCGCTTCTGCGGCTCTGCGCGAACCTTCCGTCCCACGCCCATTCCGTTTTCGTTACCCGCTTGCATCCTGAAATTTCAGCGGCACGCGCGCCCGTTGACACCGTTCGACCGGCTTCCGTAACCTGACCCGATGGAAAAGCCGGCCTATATCCTGGAGTTCGAGAAGCCGCTCCGCGAGCTGTCGCGCCGGCTCGACGAGCTCCGGCAGCAATCGCTCGAGACCAACGTCGATCTCACCGCCCAGATCGCCGGTATCGAGAAGGATATCGCCGCCGCCCAGCGCGAAATCTACTCCAACCTCACGCCCTGGCAGAAGGTCCAGATCGCTCGCCACCCGAAGCGTCCCTATGCGCTCGATTACCTCGGGTTGATCTTCGAGGGGTTCGAGGAACTGCACGGCGACCGTCAGTTCAAGGATGACCAGGCGCTCATCGGCGGCACGGCGTTTCTCGACGGCGAGGCCGTGGTCGTCATCGCCCAGCAGAAGGGCCGCGACACGAAGGAGAAGATCGCCCGCAATTTCGGCATGCCTCAGCCCGAGGGCTACCGCAAGGCCCTGCGTCTCGCGCGCATGGCGGAAAAATTCGGCCTGCCCCTCATCACATTCATCGACACGCCCGGCGCCTATCCCGGCATCGGCGCCGAGGAACGCCACGTGTCCGAGGCCATCGCGGTCAACCTCCGCGAGCTCGCGATGCTCAAGACGCCCTCGATCTCGATCGTGATCGGCGAAGGCGGCTCCGGTGGCGCGCTCGGCATCGGCGTGACCGATCGCGTGCTCATTTTCGAGAACAGCTATTACTCGGTCATTTCCCCGGAAGGCTGCGCCGCGATTCTCTGGAAGGACGCCGCCGCTGCCAGCACCGCGGCCGAGGCGCTCCAGCTCAACGCCGACACGCTCGCGAAGCTCGGCGTGGTCGACGAAGTCATTCCCGAGCCGTTCGGCGGCGCCCACAACGAGCCCAAGCAGGCCGCGGAAGGCCTGCGCACCGCGCTGCGGAAACATCTCAGCGACCTGCGCGCGCTCGACGCGGACAAGCTGCTCGAGAGCCGCTACGAGCGTTTCCGCAACCTCGGCATGTTCACCGAGGCCGGTACCAGCCGCCGCTGAGCCGGCTCCGACGCGGCGGAGGCCGCGATCAGGAGGGGGAATTCAGAAGCCAGGAAGCCAGGAGTATTTTCCGCGGCTCCTGGCTTCTGAGTTTCCCGTCCGTATCGGATCGAAAGGTGGGGCGCGTTATCCCTAACGCGCCGAAATCTCTGTCCGTGTTTGAGCACCGAATGAGCGAAACGGCGCGTTAGGGATAACGCGCCCCACCCTTCGCTGCTTCGCAGCGAACGATCTCCAAACCTTTTTCGCAGAGAAAATCCGAACCCTCCGATCTCTGCGCCTCCGCGCCTCTGCGCGAACCGGATCGGATCGGATTGCTCAATCGCTACTTCCGCACTGTCACCAGCTCGATCTTCTGCGCTTTCGCCTGGCCGGGGCTGATCTCGATCAGAGCGCCGGAGAGCCGGACGTCATTCTCCGCCACTTCGAAGCGTCGCGGCATGCCGTCGAGGAACTTCGCGATCACCGGCTTGACCTCGCGGCCGAGCACGCTCGCGTACGGGCCGGTCATCCCCACGTCGCACATGAAGGCCGTTCCACCCGGCAAAACAATCGCGTCGGCCGTCGGCACGTGCGTGTGCGTGCCGAGCACCGCGGTCACGCGACCGTCGAGATACCAGCCGAGCGCCTGTTTCTCCGACGTGGCCTCGGCGTGGATCTCGACGATGATCGCGTCCGCCTGACCCTTCAGGCGTTCGATCATGCGGTCCGAGGCCAGAAACGGACATTCGGCCTTCATGCCCATGAAGCTCCGGCCGAGCACGGTGAAGACCGCGACGCGAAATCCGCGCGCGTCGATCACGAGATGATCCCAGCCGGGACAGGACTGCGGCAAATTGGCCGGGCGGCACACGCGGTCGATCTCCATCATCTCCGTCTCCCACCCGCGCTGGTCCCAGACATGATCGCCGAGCGTGATCGCATCCACGCCCGACTCGAGCAGCGACCGCGCAATCGAACCGGTGATGCCCGCACCCGCCGCCGCGTTCTCGCCATTAGCGATCACGAAGTCGATGGCGTGTTCCAGGCGCAGCCGCCGCAGACGATCCGCGACGATCTCCCGGCCTGGCTTGCCGACGATATCGCCGATGAAAAGCAGCTTCAGCATTGCCCCAACGTGCGCGCCTCGCGGCCATCCGCCAGAGAAAAGAGCCCGAGCGGAAAGGAAGAAGCAGTAGAGGTAGCGAGTAATGAGTAGCGGGTAGCGAGCAGGAGACGGCGAAATCTGAAGCTCTAAAAAAAGCAGCGGTTGTTCTCCGCGCCTCCGCGGCTCTGTGCGCACCGGATCGAATCAGGCAGAAATTTCACCACGGAAAACTCGCAGCACCCGAAAACCGGAGGATTGCCCACGGAATACACGGATCACACGAAATCGGAGTCCGGAAGATCGGTTCCCTTTCTGTGTAGTCCGTGTGTTCCGTGGGCTAAATTCCGAAAGATCGATTTCCCGCCGCGCTTGCGGAAAAAATCGCGCTAAGTTCCTTCCTTCGCGCTGCTCGCATCTTCACGTGAAAATCGCTCGCCGGATTCAATTCCGAGGCTTGCGTCAGGCGAAACCGCTCCCTTTAAATTGCAGGCTTTTTGTCGAAAGCCATCTGCCATGAAAAAGAAGTCCAACACCTCACCCGCGTCGTTTCCCAAGGCCGAACTCGGCCGCGAAATGAAAGGCGCCGACTGCGTTGTCGAGTGCCTGATCCGCGAGGGCGTTGATGTCATCTTCGCCTATCCCGGCGGCGCCTCCCAGGAGCTGCACCAGTCGCTCGCCCGGACCGACAAGATCCGCACCATCCTGCCCCGCCATGAACAAGGCGGCTCCTTCGCCGCCGAAGGCTACGCCCGCGCCACCGGCAAGGTCGGCGTGTGCATGGCGACGAGCGGCCCGGGCGCGACCAATCTCGTGTCGGCCATCGCCGACGCCTACATG
>CALFNJ010000440.1 GCA_937902865.1 uncultured Opitutaceae bacterium | reverse complement strand
CTCGCGCAGAGGTGCAGAAACGCAGAGGTCGATCCAGACTCGGGCATTTCTCCGCGCTTCTGCGCCTCTGCGCGAACCGGATTGGAGCCACTTGATACTTGTTACCTGACCCTTGTTACTTCCGCCACCTGGCACTTGTTACTTCCCCCCACATGGTTTTGGCTGTCGCCTCATGCCTCCGGTCTCGGCCGCTCCCGCCACCCTCTGCTGCATCCTCGCGTTCAACCCGCGAAACCAGCTCGCCGTGCGCGGGCAGGATGGCCGGGCCGACCTCGCTTTTGTCGGAGAGGATCTCGCCGCGGCGGCAACCCGGCTGAGCGCCGCTTTTCCGCAGCACACGCCTCCGGTCGAATACTTTTCGGCCGACCTCGGCGACTCTTCCTACCGGGTATTTTTCTCCCAGGTCGGCACGGGCCCCATGCGACCGGACATCGCCTTTCAGGCTCTCGATAATCTCGCGCCACCTGACGCGCCCGCCAGCCCGGCGCTGACCGGGATCGTGAGCCGGCTGGACCCTTATCTGATCGAGATCCCGTACCTGCATCTCGGGGAGAACGATTTCATCTACAAGTTTCGCCCGGAAAAGGAGCGCAACACGTCGATCTACGCCCAGGACGCCACGGCGAGCGCGCTCTACCAGTCGCAGCTCTGCGTCGCGATCAAAGCGCTCGCCCGACAGCAGGAGCGCTCGGCCGCCGCGCCGGTCACGCTCGATTTCGGCGCCGTCCAATACGTGATCCCGAGCCATTTTGGCTTCTGCCTCGGCGTGAAGAACGCCATCGAGCGCGCCTACGAGACCCTCGCCGAGAATCCCGGCCGGCGCGTCTTCATGCTGTCCGAGCTGATCCACAATCCGTTCGTGAACGAGGATCTCCTCCGCCGCGGCCTGCGCTACCTCCAGACCGACCGCGGCACACCCTACACCACCGATGGACGCAAGGCGTCCGAGGCGCCGGGCGCGCCGGTGCTCTGGGACACGCTCACGCCCGACGACATCGTCATCACGCCGGCATTCGGCGCGACCGACGAGGACAAGGCCCGCCTGGTGCGCAAGGGCATCCCGGTTTACCAGTACGACGCCACCTGCATGCTCGTGGAAAAAGTCTGGAAGGCCGCACGCACCTACGGCCGGGAAGGCTACACCGTCATCATCCACGGCAAGCACGAGCACGAGGAAACCAAGGCAACCTTTTCAAACACGCGCCGCTATGCGCAGGCGGTTATCGTCCGCAATCTCGAGGAGACGCACCAACTCGGCGCCATCATCGCGAGCGACGATCCTCAGGTCCGCGCGCGCTTCTATGAGTTGTTCGCCGGCCGCCATACGCCGGGCTTCGACGTCGACCGCCACCTCGATCGCGTCGCAGTAGTGAACCAGACGACGCTGCTGATGAACGAGACCCTCGACATCATCGAGTACCTCCGCGGCGTTTACCGGACGAAGTTCGGCGACGACACCCATCTGGGCGGCAGCAGCCGCCGGGACACGCTCTGTTACGCCACCCAGGTGAACCAGGACGCCCTCAGTCGCGCGCTGGCCGACCCGCTCGACGCGGCTTTCGTCATCGGCGGACGCAACTCCTCGAACACCTACCAGCTCTTCCGTCTCTGCGAACAGCGGCTTGGGCCGAAAGCGTTCTTCATCCAGTCCGAGCACAGCATCCTCTCGCGCGACCAAGTGGAACACTACGTCTATGCGGGCGGCGGCCAGGGCTACACCGAATCACGCCCGCTCTGGCCCGCTGCTGAGGGCGCCCCCTGCTCCGGCAAACGGGTGCTGATCACCGGCGGCGCGTCCTGCCCGGATGGAATCATCCAGCAGGTCATCACGCGCATCAACAGCTTCTTCCCCGCCGGCGACCTGCGGCCGATCGAGGCCGTGGTTCGCGATTTGGGCATTCGCCCGGCCTAGGTGGAGCGCGTTGTCCCTCACGCGCTGTTGGCTCCGTCAGGTTCTCACCGCGGGCAGACTCACCAACGCGTTGGGGACAACGCGTTCCACCTCGATCCGTCCCGGCCGGCGTCCCGCTCAGAAGCGGACGTTCACGCCGAAGCGGAAGCCCTGCAGGCTGCTCAGGTCGACCTTCGACACGTAGTTCGCCGTATTCGGCAGGCCGGGCGAACCATTGTTGACGATGGACTGAGTGTAGCTGCCGTTGTTCTGGTAGATCGCGCTGACGTAGAAGCCGGTGCGATTGGTCAGCTGGAGCTCCATGCCGGCGTCGACGTAGTAACCCGGCAGGAGTTTGGCCACCGTGTCGTTTTCGGTGGAAATGATGTCAGCGCCCGTCTCCGGCTTGAAATCCTGCTCCACCGTGTAGGTGGTGCCGGCATAGACCAGCGCGGCGCCGAAGCTCAGCGTCGCGCGCAGCCCCTGCGTGATCGGATAGATCAGGGTCGGTCCGGCGCGGAACGTGAAATAGGCGCCCTTCAGGTCGTAATGGTTGATGACGCTGCCGACATCGATCGCCGTCGCGATCGTGCGGGTTTCCGGCGTGTTGCCGAGCAGGGTCGAGTTATCCACCTGGATGGTCACGGACGAACCATCGGCGTTCAACAGCGGATTACCGTTGGCGTCGATCACCGTGATGCTCGTCGTCGACGGCGCGTTGTACGGCGCCAGCGGAGCGGGAGCGCCGTTCAGAGAATACGTGTCGGTGATCGTCGTGATGCTCGCTCTTTCCACCGAATTCATCTTCGCGCGAATGTCGTTCAGGCTCAGGCCGGCGTTCAGATTCCAGTCGAAGCGGAAAAAGGCGCGGCCGAAGTCGCGCGCGACATTGAGCTCGATGCCGAACGACGACGAAGGGTCCTTCGTCCGCGGGCCGGAATCCAGGATGTTCGCCGTGTACGAGTGCATTGCGATCGTGCCGTCCGGCAGCACCTGGTTGGCGTCAATGTAGCTCCAGCTGTTGGTCTTGCCGTCGGGCGTGATCGGCACGTTGACCACGCCGCCGTTGCCATCGTCGATCGGTGCGCCGCGGGGGTCGACCATAACGGTGCCGTCGTGATAAATCCGATCCTCCCCGGTGCCGGTGGTGTCGCTCTCGTGCTGGAGGGAGTCCGTGATCATGCCGGACCCGCTGAAGGCGGACTTTGAGCCGCTCAGCAGCCGCGCTCCGTAGGTGATCCGGAATTTCGGCTCATAGATGTAAACATCCGTGTCGAAAAACAGGTTCGAAGGCACCTCGGGCTCCGTCTCCGGCTCGGCGTAAGCAACCACGGCGGACAGGAGGCACAGCGCGTAAAAGCGTTTTTTCATGCAGGGTCCGAAGAAGACAACGGGTCGCCCTCCAAGGTTCAAGAAAAGTCGACACCCCCCGGATTTAATTTTTACGAGCGAAAAAGGCCCTCCCGCCCGTCGGGCGGAAGGGCCCAAGTAACAAGTAACAGGGACCAAGTAACAGGAAGCAGACAAGCACCAGGCACCAGACAGACCAAGGCCCCTTCCCGCTCTCTCCGCCCCCGATATCCAACTTTGACCGTTGGCCCTTGGGATTTGGGCTTTGTCCCTGTTACTTGTTACCTGGCTCTTGTTACTTCCGCCCCAACGGGGCGGACCAGCTCAGCATCAGGGTTTCGGTCCCGGGATTGTGGTCGCCCCGCAGGCCGCCGTTGGAGGTGTGCCCCAGCGACAGCGCGATCCGGCGCTTCCCGCCGAGGTCGTAGGAAATCTCGGCCGTGGAGTGAAATTCGACAGTGGATCCGAGATCGCGGCCGCGATTGCGCTCATAGTATCCGGGAGCAGTGCCCAGCGTGAGGCGCCAGCGGTCGTCGAGGTCGAGGTTCAGCAGGAGTCCCACGCCGGCGAAACGTGAACCATCGGTCGCCCAGCTCGCCAGCACCCGCGGCTGAAAGAGACCGGAAACGGCGAAACGGTAGTCCGCGGAAAAGGCCAGCGTGCGGTCATTGTCCAGGACGCCCAGCAGCCCGGTGCCCAAGGTCATGCGGGCCGGCTCCCGGCCCCAGGAGAGGACGGGAACGAGCGCCAGAATCCAACCGAGGCGGGCCAAACGGAGCAGCGATGTCATCAGGAAAACGGTCAGAACAGAAAATCTGCCCCTCCCGCGTCAAGACCAGACCGCCAGCACCGGGTGCGGGATCCCCGCGAATCAGAATCACTAGGTTGGTTATCTGGAACTCAGAAACTCAGGAAACGGCAGGATCATGCAAAGCCTGCTCAATGCAGAGACGTCCGCGGACGCTTATCCGCGCCACTCATCCAGAACCGGGCGTCCGCAAGGAACGCCCCTACACCGATCCACACAGCCAGTCGCGGCTCATCCGGAAATCGAGAATCCAAAATCGAAAATCTTCCACCGCGCCTCCGCGGCGCCGGCTCACTCGTTGAACTCGTCGATTTTCTTCGCCGCCGCGGCCTCGGTCTTCTGGGCGGCGGCCGCCTGCGGATCGAGTCCGCCCGCGGCCTTCAACCGCTGCTCGCGCTTGGCCAAATCATCGGCCCGCTGCTCGAGTTCGGTCTCCTTTTCCTGCTGCTGCATCATCTTCTCGAAAAGCTTGCCCTCGTTTTCCTCCATGAACCGCTCGCGCTCGGCGAGCGCGGCCTTCTGCTCCTTCAGCGATTCCTCCTGCTTGTCCAGCGCCGCCTTGAGCTGCTCGAGCGCGGCCTGCTCCTCCTTGGAAACCTCCGCCTTGGGCGCCGAAGGCGATGCCGCCTGCGCCTGCGTCTTCTTCCGGGTCGCCGCCACGAGCTGCTCGCGGGCGATGAGCAGGGCCTCCGCCTCGGCCAAATCGCGTTCGCGCTCGGTCTGCTTGGTTTCGGTCTCCTCGACCGCCCGCTCCCGCTCCTCGAGGCGCTGCTCCAGCGCGCGCAGCGAGCGCTCCAGCGCGGAGACCTGCTCGTTGTTCAGCTGGGTGGGCTCGCCGCCCAACGGCGTGCGCGTCGCGGACACGATCTGGGCGATCTGCTTCCACGCTTCTGCGGACGCAGCGGAAAGCTCGATGGGCGATGCTCCCCGACGCCGCAGCGAAAGCGCCGGCGCGGTGGTGATGGACTTGACCGGAAACTTGATCGGAGTCGGTGGACCAGGCGCGTCCGGCATGATGCGTCGTTATTTTTTGAAGAGCTTCGAAAAGAAGCCGCCTTTTTTCTCGCCCGCGCCGCGCGACGAACCCAGGAACGGCTTCAGCAGCTCCGCCACCTTGGCCTCAGCCGTGGGATTGTTGAGCACGACGAGCTGCCGCGTCAGCGAGTTGCCCGCGGCGAGTTCCGCCTTCACGGCGTCCAACTCGGCCTTGAACCACTCCGCCGCGGCCGCCGCGCGCTCCGTCGGGGCGGGCGAAGCTGATGCCTGGGCCAGCGCCTCGAAGAGATGCAGGCCCTTCGTCCCCACCCGGAAGGGCAGGAACTCGGCCAGCGTGCGCTCGTCGATGTGGGAAAGGGAATTCAGCAGCCGGCGAAAATCGCCGCCGACGATCACGTTCTGCGACATGTTCTGCGCGAAGACCGCGAACTCCCCGAGAGTCGTGAGCTTTTCCAGCTTGCAGAACTCGCGCGTGTCGGCGCCAAGGGCCGTCAGGCCGATCGGGAACGCCTCGGGAATCTCCAGGCGCGCCATGTTCTTCAGCATCTGGTTGTCCTTCTTCTCCGCGACCTCGGTCTGCGCGACCATGTCGCCAAAGGGATCGTCGAACGCCAGGGTGTCCTTGAGCATGCCGATCAGCTGATCGGCGCGCGTCGCCGGCTGGCCCTTCAGGACCAGCAGCGCGACCATCTCATCGTACGGCAGGTCGACATACTTCGCCGGCGTCTCGTCCTTGCCCTTCACGGGCCAGTCCGGGCCGTCGAGGTTCTGGGCCAGGCTGCTGAGCGCGGTGTTGACCATGATGGACGAGGCGAAGGCGGCGCGCACTTCATCCCAGTCCTTGGTGGTGTATTTGGACATGACGGCGAGGGATCGAAACGATGACGTTGAGGAGCGGAAAGGGAGACGGCGAAAAGCAGACGCCGAAAAGGAGGCGATCAGAGCTGTGCGCCCTGCCGGATGATCTCGGTCGCAAGCTTGCGGTAGTCGCTGACGACGCTGTCCTGCGTCGAATCGTCCGCCGCGTCGCCGACCAGGATGACCGGCAGGCCGAGCGTGACCGCGCGGCGCACCACCATCGCATCGCGGATCTGGGTGTCGAAGATCTTGGCGTTCTGCCCCACCCGCTTGGCGGACTTGAACTGATTCAGGCGAAGCTGCATGCGCATCTTCGGCACCTCGATGTCCACGCCGGTCTTGATCGAGTTGAAGATCAGGCCCTGGACCTGCGCCGGCACGCCCATCGACGCCTTGCGGAAACTGGCCGAGAGCTGGTGGAACTTGCCGAGCTTCTCCACCAGCAGCGTGAAGCCGATCAGACTCAACGCGTCGGGATTCGACGGCACGTAGATCTCGTTCGCCGCGAAATTGCCGCACTGCGAAGCGCGCAGGATGTTCGGCGGACAGTCAAAAAGGATGAAATCGTAATTCGCCTCCACCTCCGCGAGCTGCTCCGAGAAGATCACGTAAGCCGGGCGCTTCGGGTCGCCGCTGTACTCATTCTCGAGATCGACGAGGTTGAACGTCGTCGGGACCAGGTCCAAACCGGGCAGCAGTTTTTCGCCGGCCTTTCCCTCCACCACGTCCTTGATGATGAGGTCCTTCAGCTGGGCCTTGCCGGGGTCGAAGATCGAATAAATCGCGCCCTCGCCGGACAGGTTGATCTTGTTCCAGCGCTCCAGCCGCAGCAGCCAGATGCTGGCATTGGATTGCGTGTCGAAGTCGCACAGCAGCACGCGCTTGCCCTGCTTGGCGAGGCAAGCAGCCGTATTGACGATCAGCGACGTCTTGCCGACGCCGCCCTTGTAGTTGATGAATGCGATCTTACGT
>CALFNJ010000439.1 GCA_937902865.1 uncultured Opitutaceae bacterium | reverse complement strand
GTACGAGGACCATCCTGGCGTCTATGAGGCGCGCGTCGGCATTCCCGCCGGCAAGCAGCGGATTCGCGCTGCCGTCCGCCGCGTCCACGGCGGTGACAACGAGCTCTTCATGCTCAACGGTCGCATCGGCAAGCAGCAGCCCGGCATCGCCTTCGTGAAATGGATCGAAGTCGAGGGACCGCTTCCCGCGGCGACGCGGCGCTATGCCCCCAGCCAGCTCACGGTGACCGGCGAAGGAAAATTCAACGCCAACGGCGACCGCGTTCTCGAGAAGAACGGCGACGTCGCCACGACGATCAACGTCACCAAGGAAGGCGATTACCTCCTCCGCGCCCAGGCCTACGCCCAGCAGGCCGGCAAGGAGACCACCCGGATGGAGTTCCGCATCGATGGAAAGCCGGTGAAGGACTTCGACGTGATCGCCATGGCCAACATGGAGCCGCTGGCTTCTCAGCGGGTGTTCTCCGTCACGCTGCTCGTGCCGCAGCCGTATGTCTACGAGACCAAGGTGCACCTCACGCCGGGCCAGAAGAATTTCGCCGCCGCCTTCGTCAACGATTTCGAAGACCCGAAGAATGAGAATCCGAACCTCCGCGACCGGAATCTCATCATCCAGAACCTCGAGGTCGTGGATCTCTCCTCGCCCGTGGTCACCCCGGCCAAGCCCGCCCCGCTGGAGGAACTCTTCGCCCGGCACACCCCCACGGCCAAGAAGGGCCTGTTTGGCAAGGCCTCGGTCAAGCCCGCGGATGAAACGGCCGCGGCTCGCGCCATCCTGACCGATTTCACCCGCCGCGCCTGGCGCCGTCCGGTGCAGCCGGCGGAAATGGACGGCCTGATGAAGCTCTATGACCTGGCCGCCAAGAACGGCGACGGATTCGACGCCCGGGTGAAGCTGGCCATGAAGGGCGTGCTCGTTTCGCCGCATTTCCTCTTCGTCGGCGAGGCGCCTCCGACCCTTGCCGCGGTCAATTCCGTCCAACCGGTCGACGAATTCACTCTCGCCTCGCGCCTCTCCTATTTCCTGTGGAGCAGCATGCCGGACGACGAACTGCTGGGCCTCGCGGAACACGGCCAGCTGAAGGCCAACCTCGAGCCTCAGGTCCGGCGCATGCTGGCGTCATCCAAGGCCCACGCGTTGGTGGATAATTTCGCCGGCCAGTGGCTGCAGATCCGCAGTCTCGAAACCTTCGCGCCGGACAAGTCGATCTTCCCCGACTTCGATCCCGCGCTGCGCACCGCGATGCAGAAGGAAACCGAGCTCTTTTTCGAAAACGTCATGCGGCAGGACCGCCCGGTGTTCGATTTCCTCACGGGTGATTACACCTTCGTGAATGCCCGCCTGGCCAAGTTCTACGGCCTTCCCGGAGTGACCGGGGAAGACTTCCAGAAAGTCTCTCTCGCGAACACGCCCCGCCGCGGCGTGCTGACCCAGGCCAGCATCCTCACACTGACCTCCAACCCGACCCGCACCTCACCGGTGAAGCGCGGCAAGTGGGTCCTGGAAAACCTGCTGGGTACGCCGCCCCCGCCCCCGCCGCCCAACGTTCCCGAGCTCGATGACAAGGGTCGCAAGCTCACCGGCACGCTGCGCCAGCAGATGGAGCAGCACCGCGCGAATCCCAACTGCGCTTCCTGCCACGCCCGCATGGACCCGATCGGCTTTGGCCTCGAGAACTTCGATGCCATCGGAGCCTGGCGCGACAAGGACGGCGATGCGGCCATCGATCCGTCGGGCAAGCTCACCAGCGGCGACACCTTCGACGGCGCGGCGGACCTCACCAAGTTGCTCGCGACCAAGCGCAGCGATGATTTCCTCCACTGCCTCTCCGAAAAGATGCTCACCTACGCCCTCGGCCGCGGGGTGGAATACTACGATCGCCCGGCGGTCGATGAGATCGTCAAGGATCTGCAGGCCGATCAGTTCAAGTTCTCCGGGCTGATCATGGCCACGGCCAAGAGCTTCCCCTTCGAATACCGCCGGGGCGAAACCGCCCCCGGCGCCGCGCAGGTCACTCAGCAATCGAATGTGCCGGCGACTACGACGAAGCCTGAATCGTCTGTTGCCGTCACCCTTAAATAACCGTTAACCCACCTCAGTCGCCCCGGCGGCTCCCAAACCTACACCCACCTATGAGCACCCAATGGCAAATGCCCCGCCGCACGTTCCTCCGGGGCCTCGGAACCGTCGTCGCCCTTCCTGTCCTTGATGCCATGCTGCCCAACCGGGCCTTGGCGGCCCTTGGTGACGGCGTCACCGCCAGCGGCTTCCCCAAGCGCGTTGCCTGGCTCTACGTGCCGCAGGGCAAAAACATGGCGGATTGGACTCCCCAGACGGTGGGCGAGAATTTCGATCTACCGATGATTCTCGAGCCGCTGAAGAACCATCAGAAGGACATCACCGTCCTGACCGGCTTGGCCAACAATCAGGGCAATTCGCTCGGCGACGGCGGCGGCGACCACGCCCGCGCGTCGGCCAGCTATCTGACCGGCTGTCATCCGCGCAAGACCGCGGGCGCCGACATCAAGGCTGGTATCTCCGTCGACCAGATCGCCGCCAACAAGATCGGCCATCTCACCCGCCTCCCCTCCCTCGAGCTCAGCTGCGACGGCGGCCAGCGCGCGGGCTCGTGCGATTCCGGCTACAGCTGCGCCTATCAGTTCAATCTCTCCTGGAAGTCGGAAACGATGCCGGTGAATCCGGAGGTCGACCCGCGCGCCGCGTTCGAGCGTCTGTTCGGTAACGGCGATTCGGCCCGCTCGAAGGAGGCCGCCGCCAAGCGCTCCCTCTACAACAAGAGCGTGCTCGATTTCGTCTTCGACGACGCCAAGCGCCTCGGCAACACCCTCGGCACGACCGACCGCCGCAAGCTCGACGAGTACCTCACCGCCGTGCGCGAAATCGAAGAGCGCATCGAGCGCTCCGAGAAGTTCCCGCCGAAGGTGCCGGCCGGTGTCAATCCGCCCGAAATGTTCGAAAACTACGAGGAGCAGCTCCGCCTGATGTTCGACATCATGACGCTCGCCTTCCAGACCGACACCACCCGCGTCTCGACCTTCATCATGGCGCACGACGGCAGCAACCGCCCCTATCCGTTCATCGGCATCAAGGACGGCCACCATGACCTCTCGCACCATCGCAACGATGAGGAGAAGAAGGCCAAGCTCGCGCAGATCAATCGCTTCCACGTCACGCAGCTCG
>CALFNJ010000438.1 GCA_937902865.1 uncultured Opitutaceae bacterium | reverse complement strand
CTTCCGGCGTGAAAACGTGAAATCTGTCTTCGGGACCGGAATGAAAGTTCGAGGCTTCAACGAGCTTGATCACTTGCTTCCGACTAGCCGGCTGGTCGCTTTCACGCAGCGAGATTTGCCGGCCGGCGGCGAAGAGACCGACCGTGTTGTCGCCGGATCGCACGTGACTCTCCGGCAGCCAGACGCGACGGACGTCGGCGCCACGCTTGAAATCCGCGTAGCCTTTGGCGCCGTCAAAGGCCACCAGTGCAAACGGACCGATCGATTCGCCGATGTGGTTCAATTGACGGAGCCCCTCTCCCTGAAGCGTGACGAACAACAGGAAACGATCGCCGGCCATCATGATACCGGTGAGCTGGAGCTCGTTTTTTGGGGATTCGGCGGCGGACGCGGCAAAGAACGGCAAACACACCGCAACGCAGAGAGCGAGCCATCGCATGGAAGGATGCTTCGGCCAACGGCTTCACTGAGTCAGCACTAAAGCGGATTCGAAGGGCCAGTCATGCTTCCACGCGCGGCGAAGAACCTTGCCGCAAATGCCGATTGGTTCTCCTTTCGCCTGCATGCCCCTCTCCCGTTTCCGCTGCCTGCTTTTGGCTTTGCCCCTGGTTTTTCCCGCGATCGGTTTCTGCGCCGATAACGCGGTTGCCTCTGACAACTCCGCTCTGGCGGTGATGAATGTCTGGCCCACGCCGGAAGGCCTGTTCCCCGGCGAGGCGCGCCTCGCGACACCGGAAAGCCGGGTGCGCGGAGAACAGTTCATCAATGTCTCCGTTCCGACGCTCACCGTCTATCGCCCGGCGCCGGAGAAGGCGCTCGGTGTCGCGATGATCGTCTCGCCCGGCGGCGGCTATACTTCGGTTTATGCGAACAAGGAGGGCGAGCAGCCGGCCAAGTGGCTGGTCGAGCGAGGCTTCACCGCGATCCTGCTCAAGTACCGCGTGCCCAACCTGCCGCAGCCGAAGCGCTATCTCAAAGGCATGCAGGATCTCCAGCGCTCCGTCAGCCTGGTGCGTTCCAAAGCGAAGGAGCTGGGCGTCGATCCGAATCGCATCGGCCTGATCGGCTTTTCCGCCGGCGGACAGATGATGGCGGACGTCGCGACGAATTTCACGCCCGAGGGTTTGTCATACCCGGCGGTGGACGAGATCGACAAGATCAGCAGCCGGCCCGATTTCGTCGTCATGGCCTACCCGGGAGGCCTGGCGAATCGCGGCGCGACGGCGGTGCAGGCGCCCGAGATCAAACTCACCAATCAAGCGCCTCCGATGTTCATCGCCATCGGGAGCAACGACAGCAACGGCTCGGAGAACGGCGCGGTGTTCTATCTCGCCCTCCTCAATGCGGGAGTGAAGGCCGAGCTGCACATTTATCAGGATGTCGGCCACGGCTTCGGCCTGATGGAGGGATCCAAGCCGATCAACAGCTGGCAGGAGCGCATGATGGACTGGCTGAAATTGAACCAGTTTCTCCAGCGCACCGACGTCGCGAATCCTGCCGGCCCCGCGGTCGCCGCGGTTCCCATTCCCGCCCTAATGGCGCCGGGCACGGCCAACCGTGGCAATCGCGCCGGCGCCGGTCGGAGCGCAACTCCGGCCACCGCACCCGTGCCAGCCAGTTCCGCCGTGCCAGCCGCCGGCGGCCGTTAGGCTGCTCCCTCTTTTCCGAGCAAGCGCTGAGGGTGGACCCAGGCACGCGCCCAGCCAGATAGACCGGCCGCATGAGTGCCTCCGCTTCGGGCGATTCCACGCCTCCCCAAGCCAGCCCGGGGTTTGACGATTTGTATGCGCGCATCGTGGCGAGCGCCGTGCTCAAGGACATCTGGCGCGCCGCGTTTGGCTCCGAATATCCGGACGAAGCCAGCCCGTTCAGCTTTGTCACCCGCACGGACCTGACCGCGCTCCTGCACGGGCTCGCGCTTGATCCGGCGCATCGCCTGATCGACCTCGGTTGCGGCTGTGGCGGCCTTGCGGTGCACATCGCCCGGCAAACGGGCGCCACAGTGGTGGGGATCGACACGTCCACGGTCGCGATCGCGCAGGCCCGGGCGCTGGCGAAACACCTGGGGCTTCGGTCCCGGGTGACGTTTCTGGAGTCCGATGCCTCCGCCACGCCGCTGCCCTCGCACGCCTTCGACGGAGCGCTCTGTCTGGATGCGCTGCAAATGATGCCGAAGCCGGCGGCGGTGCTGGCTGAAATCGCCCGCCTGCTCCGATCGGGCGGCAAGCTGGGCCTGACCACCTGGAGTTTTTCCGAACCGTGGCGGGGACGGGCCGTCGTTCCCGACTATCGTCCGCTGCTGGAGGAAAGCGGCTTTGCGGTGCTGGCTTATGATGAGCCCGACGGATGGAAGGCCCGGCAGCTGCAGGTGTATGACTTGATGCGAAAACGCCGGGCCGAACTCGAAGTCGATCTCGGCGCCACGGCCAGCGGCCTGCTCCTCGACGAAGCGGAAAACGCCCCCGCCGCCTTGGCAAAAAGCCGGCGAGTCAGAATCGTGGCCCAGTTGAGAGAGTAGGGCAGGCGAGCCGGTTTCCAGGGACTCAGGTCTGCCGCCTTCAGCAATCAGCGGCCCGACCCCTTCGGCGGGCGCGTTCGTTAATAGTGCGTCCGCAGGAAAAACGTCTGCCAGGTCAGCCAGGCGGACAGCATCCCCATCGCGGCGATCGAGCACACGAACGGAATGGCGTCGCCGGGACCAAAGGCGGCGGCAGCGCAGCCGAGCGGGGCGTTGATCAGGAGCATCGCGAGCCAGTAGTGGAGGATGCGCTTGCGGCGCTTGGAATCGTCCAGCGGGCCGAGCTCGTACCAGCCCGCTGCGAGATCACGCCGCCGATTTTCCCGCAGGATGTCGTGCACTTCGTTGGTGGGAGGCGGCAACGGAGTCGAGCCGGGTTGGGGCGGGGGTGTCGCGCCGGCGCGTATCAGTTCGTAGAGGTCAATTTTCTGATTGGGCGCCGGGGCGATGCCGGGATCGGGTGTGGGCGTCACGGGTTGCGTGGACGCGGACGGCGATTCCGGCGGGACGGCGTTGGCGCGCTCGAATTCCGTGGGCTTGAACCCGTAGAATTTTCGCGGCGGATCGGGCTCGTCCTGCATGACGCGGAGTGTGGCGCTTTTTTCGCGGGGGTAAACGCTGTCTGGGGAGGCGAGAGGCCGGACGTGACGTTCGATGATCCCGAGGTGGAGCGCGTTGTCCCCAACGCGCTGTGGACGTTGCCAACTTGAAACGCGGACGGAGCGCCCAACGCGTTAGGGACAACGCGTTCCACCTTCGAACCCGGACGGGCGGGCCGCCCATCCCTACCTTGGCTTCTACCGCGACCGGAAGATATTGCTGGCGACGCACTCCACCACGAGGGTGCGCATGCCGTAGTTGTCCTTCTTCACAGCTTGGAAGATGTCCTCGATCTCGAATTCATCGATGGCCTCCATGTGGCGGCCCGTGGCGTAGCTCAGCACTTCGCGGATAAGATGGTGCGTGAACTGGTCGGTCCGACTCGCGACGAGGATGTGTTTGAAATCCTGGAAGTCGGTATAGTGATCCCCGGAGCTGAATTCTCCGCTGGGATCGACCTTCGGAGCCGGCACGTCGCTCTCCGGCGGATCGTCCGCCGTCGGCCGGGTCGTCGGGTCCTTGAATTTCGCGTAGGTGTCGCGCCAGCGGCCGATGGGATCGAAGGTCTCCAGGCCGAAGCCGAGCGGATCGATCTTCGCATGACACTCGGCGCAGGTCTTGTCGGCCCGGTGTTTCGCGAGCCGCTCGCGGATCGTCGTGACGCCTCGCACGTCCGCCTCGATGGCGGGCACCGTGTCCGGCGGCGGTGGCGGTTCGATGCCGAGAATGTTCTCCGAGACCCAGACGCCACGCGTCACAGGTGAGGTTTCCACGCCGTTCGCGCTGACCGTGAGCACCGCGCCCATGCCGAGCAGGCCGCCCCGGTGCGGATTGCCCGCCAGGCTCACCCGTTGGAAGCCGTCGGCGATACGAAGGGTGTTTTTCTCGGGCAGGTCGTAGAGCTTGGCGAGGCGCTTATCCACGAAGGTGTAATCGGAATCGAGGAACTGCTGCACGGATCCGTTCCTCGTCAGGAGGTCGCGGAAGAAGAGCCGCGTCTCCGTCTTCATCGCGTCGGGCAGGTTCTCCGCGTAATACACCCGCATCGTTTCCCGGGGCGGCGGCTGCGTGCCGATGTCCCGCAGATTCAGCCAGCTATCGAGGAAGGCGCTCGCAAAGCCCGCGACGCGATCGTCGTTCAGCAGCCGCTGAGCCTGCTTTTTGAGTTCCTTGGGATTGGTCAGCTTGCCGGCCGCGGCGGCGTCCATCAGCTCCTGGTCCGGCGGGCCGCCCCACAGCGCGTAGGAAAGGCGCGAGGCGAGATCGTAGGAGCCGAGCTTGGTCTCTTTGCCAGCCGTCACTTCGCTGAAATAGAGAAACGACGGCGAGCACAGCATCATCTTCAGCGTGTCGAGGGCCGCCTGGCGCGGCGTGGCCTGCTCGGCGATCCGCCGGTCGTAGAGTTTGCGAATGCTCGCCTGGTCGATGGGCGTCAGTGGCCGCCGATACGCGCGAGCGCCAAAGGCATAGAGCTGATCGAGCGCGTGCTCCGGCTGGAATCCTCCCTGGCCAAAGACCGCGATCTCCTCAGCGCTCCCGCCCGGCTCGGCGAGCGGGCCGTTGATCTTGATCTCGCTGATGCGGATGTGCGGGAGGTCGCCGTTCTCCCCGATCAGATAGGTGCGGACCACGCCGGCCTTCGCGAACTTGGCCGGAAATTCGGACACATAGCGCTTGTTGACCTGGAGGACGGCCGCCCGCGATTCGTAGGGCCCGTTGGGGAAGATGAAGCGCGGCGTCTGGCCCGCCTCGAGCCATACGCGGAATTTCACCCAGCCCGGCTTGTCGTCCGGCAGCGTCGCCTGCCCGAGGAGCGGCTCGATCGCCTGGGGATAATGGATGTGATTCTTGGACGCATCGCCGGTCACGACCCCGAGGATGAACGGCTCGGAGAAATCGATGCCGAAGTACGCGGGATCGTAGTGCGTGTTGCGGTGCATCGCCTGCGCCTCGACTTCGATGTCGTACAGCCCGGAGACCGGCACGCCCTTCAGAAAGTCTTCGATATGTCCGTAGGCGCCTTGGCGCGTGTCGCTGTTCGGCTGCTCATACACGCAGAGATACCGGAAGTTGAAGACCTCCTTGTGCGGGCCGGTCAGCTCCTCGTATTGGACAAAATGGCCTTTGAAGTCCCACGACTGCGGAGCCGTCGCCGGTTTGTTCAGACGCATCTCGATGAGGCGGTTGGCGGACTGGAAATACTGGTCCAGCAGGAAGCCGGAGGTGATGAGCGACTTCCCGATGGTGTCGATGTGCTCGCTCGCCTTCTCCTTCGGAAAATCCGCCGTGAGCCCGAGGGTGTCCACCCGCCGGCCGAAGAGCGTCGCGATCGTGCTCTCGTACTCCCGATTCGAAAGGCGGCGCATCACCGTGTGGGCGGTGGTGCTCTCGATTTTCCCGCGCGCCGCCACGATGCCGTCCCGCAGGGTCCGGATGATGGCGAGCCGCTCGTCGTCGGTGGGCTGGGCCGACGCTTTCTTGGGCGGCATTTCCCGCAGCGTGAGCTCGTCGACGATGTCCTTCGCGGTGATCAGTTCTCCCACCGTGCCGAGCGGTAGCTTGAAAGTCTCGAACTCGCGGTCGCCCTTGCGGGTGTCGGCGTCGTGGCAGCTCAGGCAGTATTTGTCCGCGAACTCGGAAAACAGCTTCTGCCCGGCCGGCTCGCTTGCCGCTCGAACGGGAGTCGCGGTCAGCGCCAGCCCGAGGGCGAGCCCGCCGAAGGTCAGGCACGAAGCAGCCAAACCGGAGACGCTCGTTCGAGAGTTGGCGGAGTCCAAGCGGACGGGCGGGCCGCCCGTCCCTACCTTTTCGGTCTGCGCGTGGCTCTGCCCTGGGAAATTTCCGACCTGGCCGAAGCTTCGCATCTTGGCGTCTTTGCGCTTACCTCAACCGCTCCGCCTCAGACGAGCCCGAAGCGGCCGGTGCTGTTGCCGAACGACTCGGTCTCGACGCCCATGCGCTGGGCGATGTCGACGTAGAGATTGCAGAGCGGCACCTTGTTCGGGCCCGTGGCCGGCAGGCTCTTGAATTCGCCGTGGCGATAGCCGCCGCCCGCGAGCAGGATCGGAAGGTCGTTGTTCCGGTGCGTGTTGGCATCGCCGATGCCGCTGCCGAAGAGCACCGAGGTCGAATCGAGCAGGGTCCGGTCGCCGTCGTTGATCTTGGACAGGCGCGTGACGAATTTCCCGAACTGCTCGATCTGGTAAAGCTCGAGCACGATGAGATTCTTGATCGTGGCCTCGTCGTTCCCGTGGTGCGACATGCTGTGGTAGGACTTGTCGATGCCCAGGTTCTGCGGGAGGAAATCGCCGCCGATCTCCAGCGTGGCGATGCGGGTCGAATCGGTCTGCAGCGCGAGGGCCATCAGCTCATAGAGCATCGGCATGTCCTCGACCCGGTTCTTGTTGGTCGGCCGCTCGAACGGCGCCTCCGGCTTGGGCAGGCTCGCCCAGCGCTTGCGGAGCTCGAGGCGTTTTTCGACGTCGCGGATCGAGGTGAAGAATTCGTCGAGCTTGTCCTTGTCCTCGCGGTTGACCTGCCGGGAAAGCTGGTTCGCCTCCGCCAGGCCGCTGTCGAGAATGGAGGCCTCCAGGCGGTTTTCCTCGCCGCGATGCGCGAGGCGTTCCGGGGAGTCATTGACGAAGAGCCGGTCGAACAACTCGGCTGGGCCCGAGATGGGCGGCACGCGCACGCTGGCTTTCGTCCAGGCGATCTGGCACCCGCCATGGATGCCGCTTTCCGATCCGACGGTCAGCGAGGGGAAGCGCGTCTGGTGGCCGATCTCGTCGGCCATGAACTGGTCGATCGTGACATTCCCGCCGGGCCGGCCCTGCGCCTCGGAATTGAGGACGCCGGAGAGGAAGGAGTGCACCGCGAAGTGGCCGCCCTTGAGCCCGTGGTCGAGCCCGCGGTAAACCGTCATGAGCTTGCGGCAATCCGCCACCGGCTTGAGCAGAGTCGTCTCCTCGTAGGCGGCGCCGGTTGTGGCGGGGAAGAGGTGCTTCACCTGATAGCCCAGCAGATTTCCGATGGCGACGAACCGCCGCGCGCCGACGCCCGCGCCCTTGGTCGCGAGCTGAAGCGAGGGATTGCCTTGGGCGACTTCGGCCAGCAACGACGGCAACGCAGGCAGGGCCAAAGTAGCAGTGAGCGACTTGAGGATGAAATGACGTCGATTCATGTTCATGGGGTAACTCCGGGGGCTCGCTTGATTACATCACCGTGTTTTTTTCACGCGTGGCAGAGGACGGGGGCGGGGACGTGGACGACCGAGACTCTTCCAAGTGCCGAACGTCCGGGGGTAAGGGGGTAACGAGCAGGAAAAGTGAAGCGTGGATTCCGTTTTCTACGAGCTAAAATCCCTAGGTTTATCCCTCATTTTTCAGGTCATTGGCGGGTGGACTGGCAGATTCTTCGCAGTGTCATGGTTCCGGCGCAGCGTGATTGGTTCCCGTAGAGCGGGTCTCCGACCCGCTCGGGTCCTCGTCCGCTCCAACTTCTCCACGCGTTTCAGCCAAGGTTTTGGGGTAGCAGCCGCGGTGAGGCGGCTGGGTTCGATCGTCGGACGTTGGCCGCAAAAAGGCGCAGAAACCGCAAAACCGAGCTTCGATCAATGCTTCTGATTTTGCGTCATTTGCGCCTCTTTGCGGCCAACCTCCGAAGCCAGGCGTGGTCCTGGCTCTGCCGCTCGGACAAAAATAAACCCGCCGGTTTTGTCACAGCCCCTGCGCGAACTTTGTCCAACCGTGCGTATGGACAACTCACTCATTCAAGAAACGGCGTCTCAAGTGCTCGTGGGAGAGATCTCTTTTCCCGAGGTCGTCGGCCGTCTCCTCCGCGCCGGCGTGGAATACTATCACGTGGACTACGTCGCGCGGAGAAAATCGTTCTACGCCGCCGATGACTCGGCGCCGGTGACCACTGCGATCAGTTACGATGACCTTCCCGTCGTTCCGGCTGACTTCGACTCGGCGGGATTGAAGGCGGCCATTCTCGACAGCCAGCGTCACGGTCAGCACTACCGGGACTTCACCCGGCGCGCCATGGCCGCGGGCGTGCAGGGGTACTTCGCGTTTCTCCACGGCAAACGCGTGCTCTATCTTGGGCGCCGGGGCGACCAGCACATCGAGTGGTTTCCGGGGGCGCAACCGACGCCTCGCCAATAACACGACCGCTCCCTCAGGTTATGGTCATGTCTGCCCCCGCGCCCTCGTTGCGTCCGCCCTTCGCCGCTGACCCGGAGGAACGAGTCTGGCTGCAGGCGGCGCAACGCGGCGATCTGTCGGCGCTCGACCGGCTGCTGCGCCGGCATCAACCCTGGATCTTCAACCTGGCGCTCCGCATGGTCTGGCGCCGGGAGGTGGCGGAGGACGCGACGCAGGAAATTCTCCTCAAGGCGGTGACGCACCTCAGCACGTTCGAGGGCCGGAGCCAGTTCTCGACCTGGCTCTACCGGATCGCGGTGAACCATCTGCTCAATGTCCGGAAATCCGAGATGGAGGAAAAGCAGGTGACCTTTGCCGACCTGGGCCGATCTCTGGACGAGTGCCAGGACGCGGACCTGCCCGATGAATCCCTGCTGCCGATCGGGCACAACCTCCTCGTGGAGGAAGCCAAGCTCGGCTGCATCACCGCCATGCTGATGTGCCTCGATCGCCGGCAGCGGCTCGCCTTCGTGCTGGGGGAAATCTTCGGCGTCACCAGCGAGCAAGGCGCGGAGATCATGGAACTCTCCGCCGCCAACTTCCGGCAACTGCTCACGCGCGCGCGGCACGACCTCTATCAGTTCATGCAGAACAAATGCGGCCTCGTGAACGCGGCGAACCCGTGCCGCTGCACGAAAAAAGCCACCGCCTTCATGCGCCACGGCTGGCTCGACCCCCACCGCCGCCAGTTCACCCCCGACCGCCTCGCCGCCGTCCGCGACGCCGCGCCGGACTACTTGGGCGAACTGCACGACCTGCAACGGACCTACGCCGAGATCTATCGCGACGCGCCCCTCACCGACGCGCCGAAGATTATCGCGAAGATCCGGGCGGCCTTGAAAACCGCCGGATGATCGGCACGCCCGGGGGTTTGCTGGTTGCGGATTCCGCTGCGCTCCCAGCGCGCACGCGCTCAAGAGAACTAGAATCTGCGCATCTGCGGCCTGACCCTTTCGCGCTCTTCCCAACGAAACCGCCGTCCTCGTCCGCGAAGAAATCGGCGAGCCCCCGCCCGCGGGCCAGGGCGGAGTGAGGCGATCTACACCTAGCCCTTTGCGGCTCGCGTGACCCATATGGAAGACTGTCAGCCATGACACATTCTTCCACCAGTCCCTGCTAGGTCTTCGGCGGGTTGGCGCTAAGCCACACTTTGCCGGCATCAGTCGTGACGTAGCGTTGGGTGGGGCTCCGTGGCGAAAGCGGTTGAGTCCGCACCAGCCATCCTTGCTCGATCAGGGGGGTGAGATAGCCGTAAAGAAGAACCACTCGGTCTTTCACGCCTAAAATCTGGTGTAGTTCGCTGGGCCGCTTGGACTCTACGCAGGTGGTGAGCATTGCTCGCACCAGGGATGCGGTAAGTCGCCCAACCACTCTTGGTTCTACTTTTGGAGCTACTTTTGTCGTCTCAAGAGCAGCTTCTATCGTGCTTGATCCTCCGATGGTTGCGTAAAGTGCTACTGTTGGACCGGCACGCAGCGGCAACCGAACCAAGAAGGACGTTCTTCGCTCATCCGTTTCGAATTGCGGCTCGGCAGATCCGTTGGCCCGCATAGATTCGATAATTTTCGGAATGCCCGTGCCGCGACCCTCGCTCAATTCGAGTTCCTTCAGAAATTCGCCAATCCGGCGATTCCGGTAGCGACGCGCTACGCCACGGCCAACGCGCAAGTCTTCCATGCTCACGGTATGATCGGGGCCCGGAAAACTGAGAATCGTCACCTCCTCTGGAGTGATCTGAACTTCGATTGGCTCCCGTTCTTCATAGCTGCGGTGATAGACGGCATTCACCAATGCTTCCTCCAAAGCGGCGTAAGGGACGTTCCAGTAGCGTTCGGCTTCGGCCTGCTCGGGAATTTTACGCGTGAACTGAGTCACAACCTGATTTCGCAAATATCCCAGGGCATCTCGCAGCATCCCGCCGAGCGGACCTTTGAATTCTCTTTCAATGATCTGATCGCCGCCTCGTCCTTGCGGAAGATGAACGACGTCGATCTGAGTCTGCGGAAACCACCGTGCCGGCTCGGGCGTGAAAAACAACAGACCGACATTGAGCGGCCGTGGCGCCTCTGCTGACCCGCGCACGATCTGCATGCGCCGCCCTAATTCATCGATCGGTAAGCGCCCGGCGTCGGCGGCCAAGTCGCTCTTCACCTCGGAAAGAAAATTTTGGATAAGCGTAGGTTGAAGATCCGTAACGGCAGCGGCCGTGTTCTGGCGATCATCGAAAGGAATGCGATTAGTCAGGCTGAGCAGCTCAGTCTTCAGGTCGCCTTTGGCTTCCACTGTACTTGAATGTAGGCGGATGTAGGGCACCCAGCGTTTCTCGTCTTTCGCTAGGCTGGCGGGCGCTTCATAGGGGCGCATCTCGCCGCCGGGAATCCACACGACGAGCACGAGCCTTCCGCTGATCGTCGCAACCCCTGTAATCGGATGGTAGTTGGGTCGCAGCTTGTGCCCCAATTCGAGCAGCTTTCGTTGGCACGCGTCGGCTTGTTCAGGCTGCAGTCCGTCGGGCGGCAATACTGG
>CALFNJ010000437.1 GCA_937902865.1 uncultured Opitutaceae bacterium | reverse complement strand
AGTCGTCGAAGAGCCAGAGGATGGCCTTCATGACGTAGAGGCTGTCCTCGCATTTTTTCCGCGACCAGCCGAGCAGCTGGGGAACGCTGAAGATGTTTTCCCGCACAGTCCGGTGCGGCAGCAGTCCGGCGCCCTGGATGACAAACCCCATCTGGCGGCGGAGCGTGACCGGATCGAGAGTGGACGTGTCCACGCCCTTGAACAGGATCTGGCCGGAATCGGGCTCGATCAGCCGGTTGAGCATGCGGAGCAGCGTGGTCTTGCCGCATCCGCTGGGACCGAGGATCACGATCTTTTCGCCGGCGGCGGCCCGCAGGCTCACATCGTGGACTGCGATGCGGGAGCCGAACTGTTTGCGCACGTGGCGCGCCTCGATCATGCGCCCTGATTTGGAGCAGGGAATGGCTGGGTGTCCAGTGCCCAGAGGGGAAGAAAAAGAAAGAAGGATGAAGGAAGAAAGCGGAAGGCTGGGGCGTCTGCCGCCCTCCCAATTCTTAATTTTTCCCCGGCCGGAATCAGCCGTAGGGCTGATCAGGATTTCTGCCGCGTGAAGCGGTGGACGAACACGTAATAGATGACCCCGAGCACGGCCAACGCGCCGACGGCCCAGAGCGTGATCGAGTGGAGTTCACCACGCATCAGCGCCTCGTCCTTGCCGGCCTGGATGCCGACCCAGCTGAGGACGCCGCACCAGACCGCTGAGCCGATCACGGTGAAGATTGAAAACGTCAGGTAATTGAGGCGCACGATTCCCGCGGGAATGCCGATCAAGTGGCGCACCACGGGCAGCAAACGAGAGGCGAAGATGCCGAAACTGCCGAATTGCCGGGACCAGAGCTCGGCCTGTTCCACCTTCGCCGGCGGAATGAAGACATATTTCCCATAGCGCAGCACGAGCGGGCGGCCCGCCCAGCGCGCGGCCCAGTACATGATCGTTGCGCCGATCCAGGAGCCGAGCGTGCCGGCGATCACAATGCCGACAACCGTCATGTTGCCCGATTTTTGCGCGGCGATGATTGCGGGTGGAATGATCAGCTCGCTGGGAAGCGGCACGATCGAACTCTCGATCGCCATCAGCAGGATGACGAGGGGGTAGCCGCCGTTGGCCAGTGATTGGTTGTACCAGTCGAACAGGCCTTGGAAGAGGTGGGACATGGGACGGTGGAAATAAAAAAGGCAGGCAGTGGAAACTGCCTGCCGAAAAAGGGGAGGAGTGGCTCAGACGTCCGGCATGGTCTTGCGCAGACCCATGACGCGATCGCCTTCCTTCCACTGATTGCGCTTCTTGAGGATCTCGACGCGTTCGAAACGCTTGAGGACGTTACGCTTAACGACGAGACCGCTGGAGCCTTTGAGGCTTTTGTGCTGGGACATGGCTTTAAAAGAGAGGTTGCGAGTTGTTAAAGGGGCGGATTGCTAGAGGTCGCTTTCATCCATGACAAGTATTTTTCTCCCATGTCAGCGGCGCGAAGCACGATCCATTCGGGAGTCTCGTAGGGATGACGTTCCTGCACCCAGGTGGCGAGGGCTTCCGCCTGTTCCGGGAGAAACTTGAAGCAGAGCCGGAATTCCTCGGTTCGCTCGATTTTGCCGGCCCAGCGATAGCAGGAAAGGACCGGTCCCTCGATCTGGACGCAGGCCGCCAGCCGGAGCTCAACGGCGCCTTCGGCCAGGCTTTCCGCATCGGCACGGCGAGCGACGGTGGTCCAGGCGATGAACATGAGCCCGAGCGTCGTTTGGGGGCCAGAGGCGGGCAAGGCGGGAAAATGACCCTTGACCTCGCCGATCGAGACCGTACTGCTAAACCCTTTCATCTCAGCCAAACGCCATCCATGCGAGACGACTACATCAAGGAAGCCCTCAAGGTCATCAACGATCCGAACATGCTGATCAACGTGGTCTCCCGCCGCGTCAAGCAGTTGCGCCGCGGCAATCGTCCCTTGGTCGAGTCCCTCGAGAAGCTTTCCGCTGAGGACACCGCGTTGCGCGAGGTGAGCGAAGGCAAGATCAGCTTCGAGCTCGGCGAGGTCTGAGCGTCCGCCCGATTCCGACTTTTCCAGGCGGCCCCTTTCTGCGCTTGAGCGGAACCGGGGTCGCCTTTTTCATGCTTCGGCTTTCCGTTCGGTCATGAGCGCGAAGAAAAAAGATCCCGCCCGCTACTCGGAGATCCGCAACTCCAAGGCGCTCCGCGACTATTTCGTGGACGAGCGCTTCGAGGCGGGCATCCAGCTCCGGGGCACCGAGGTGAAGTCGATTCGCGCCGGACGGGCGCAGATCACCGACGCTTTCGGCCGCGTGGAGAAGGGGGAGCTCTGGCTGCACAACGCGCACATCGAGCAGTACGCCTTCGGCAACATCAACAATCACGAGGCGAAGCGCACGCGGAAGCTGCTCCTGCACCGGCACCAGATTCGCAAGATCGAGCAGGCCCTGGCGGCGGGCGGCCGCGCGTTGGTGCCGCTGCGGCTCTATTTCAAGGACGCGCTCGTCAAGATCGAGGTCGCGCTCGGCACCGGCAAGAAGCTCTTCGACAAGCGGGAGGACCTGAAGAAAAAGGCCGTGCTCAAGGAAGTCCGGAAAGACCTGAAGTTCCGCCGCGGCTAGCGTGCCTCCGCCGGCTTACGGCAGGAACAGGTCGGCCTTCGTGTCGCTCGACTCCGCCCGCGCGGCCCTGGGCCAATGCTGGGCGATTGCC
>CALFNJ010000436.1 GCA_937902865.1 uncultured Opitutaceae bacterium | reverse complement strand
CCCCTCCGCCTTTACGTGGAGACGATCGCCTTGTCTCGCTCCGGATGGGCGGCTTCGCCTTTGAAGCCGGGCGTCTGCAGGTTGGTGACATCCTCGGCCTCGATCGCGTGCGTGAAATAGTCCGGCCGGTTCTGGCCCCAGGACACGCGGCAGTTCTTCAGCGTGACGTTGTCCGCATGGCGGATGCTGTAGCCCGGATTGCCGTGCATCTCGATGCCCTCGATCGCGGTGGTGGGGCGGTTGTCCCACAGGCCGCCCTTGTACTTCGTGGTGCGCTCGAAGGTCACGTCGACGTTGTCGAAGGTGATGTCGTGGGCGCGGCTCTGCGGCGAACCGCAGATGCGAATGCTGTTCTCCGCTTTGCCGGTCACGTTGGTCACGCGGATATCATGCATCGAGCCGAGCTTCGTCGTGGCGGCGCGCGGAATCGCGGTAAACGAGATCGCCTCGCCCCGGCCCCACCACGGATCGGAGAAGTAGCGGGAGGTGAATTTGATGTCGCGGAAGTCGATGTTGGACACGTTGCCCTCGTCGCGGAGCTGGATGCAGAGGCCGCGGCAGCCCTGCCGCACCTCGCAGCGTTCGAACCGCACGTCGCTGATGTCCTGGGTTGTCTCGGTCCCGATCTTCACGCCGGAATCCTGCGTCTCGAGGATGCAGTCATGCACGTGGATCTTCGAGGACGGGCCGTAGGAAGCGCCCTGGCGGGTGGTCTTGATGACGATCGCGTCGTCGCCGCAGACGATGTGACAATTGCGGATCTCGAGATCGCGGCAGTGATCCGGATCGATGCCGTCGCAGTTCGGCACGTCGAGCTGGTTCATGATCTTGATGCCGTCCACGAGCGTGCGCTCGCAACCGAGCAGATGCAGCGTCCAGCTCGGCGCCTGGCTCAGGGTGACGTCGCGGATCTCCAGATCCTTGCAGCCGTTCAGCACGACCAGGCGCGGACGGAAGCCCTTGGGACGCCACCATTCGTCGACCTCGTCGAAGCGCTCCATGAACTCGCGCGAGCGTCCGTTGATCGTCCCCGTGCCGGTGAGGCGCAGGCCCTGCAGGTTCGTCGCGGAGATGGCGGCGCGGCCGTTAAAATCCTTCTGTTCGGTGCTGACGACCAGCTCGGCGTCGTCGGCGAGATGGAAGTCGATCGAACCCTTCAGCTCGAGCGCTCCGATCAGGTAGTGCGCGCCGCCCGGCACCAGCACCTGGGCGCCGCTGCCCGCAGCGGCGGCCTCATCGATCGCGCGCTGGATCGCCGCCGTGTCGAGCGTGCGGCCATCACCGACCGCGCCGTACTTGCGGATGTCGAAAACCTTGCCGGGAGCGGCGCCCGCGGCGCGGAGGAGCGGGCGGGTCAGGGAGGCGAGGGCGGTGACCGCGCCCAGACGGGCGCCGGCGGCGAGGATTTCGCGGCGGGTGAGAAGGGGGGATTTCATGGGGGTAGGGAATTTTCGATTTTGGATTTTCGATTTTGGATTTCGATCGATCGATCAATCCGCGGCAGAGCCTGAAAACCTGATTGGGGTCAGGGATTGGGGACGGTGAAGATGCGGTCGTAGTCGCGCCAGTGGGCGTTCATCGTGTCGATCTTGCGCTGCAGTTGGGCGAGGAGGTTGGGCCCGAGGCGCATGACGTATTCCTCTTCCTGGGTGGGAGCCATGTCGATGATCGGCTCGTCGCTGTCGCGGATGAGCTCCATCAGGTGGACCGTGTTGTCGATTTCCTTGCGGGCGATCTCCATCATGTCGGAACGGGCCCAGTCGGATTTCACGCCGAGCGGCGGATTGTACTCGGGCTTGAGGCCGAGCTCGTGCACGCGATCGAGGTGAGCCTGGAAGGCCACCATGTTGTCCGCGGAATTCAGCAGGCAGATCGCTGCCTCGAAGCGCTTGGCGTGGAGCTGCCACGCGTGCTTGATCTTCTCGTTCTTGGCGCGACCCGCGATCCGGAGCGCGGCGTTCTGCGCGCTGCGCAGGTCGGGCACGGTCGTCTCGATGACGCGCTGGAAGAGCATCTTTGCGCCCCAGCCCTTGAACATCAGCATGCCCTGGATATCGACGAGATCCTCGGCCTGCTGCTCGCTGCGCGCCTGGAAGAGGTACTTGCGGTAATAGTCCTTTTCCTCGGGCTTCAGCTCCGAGGGAAACAGCACCATCGGACGATTGATCCAGCGGGTGAGCACGTGGCCGAAGCGGAGCATGGCGCCGAAATCGAGGGCGCTGAGGCGGGTCTGGGAATCGAGGACGGAGTTCCAGATCGACATGAGATCGTCGGCGGATTCCTCGCCCACCTGCTGCACGGCCGAGGCGCGCTGCGCGGTGACCCGCTCGACTTCATTCGGAGCCGAGCCGCCGCGTCCGCCACCACCGCCGCGGCCACCGGTCCGGCCGCCGCCGGCCGGCATCGCGGGCAGGCCGGTGACGGGATAAAACGGGCCATTGCCGCCACCGCCCGCGCCACCGCGTCCGCCGGCGGGCCGTCCATCCGGACCTTCGCGACCGGAGATCGACATGCCGGCCGGCAGCAGCTTCACGATCGCCTTGATGGTTTCCTCCGAAAACGAAGGCGTCATCCACTGGCGCGGTCCGATCGGGTTGATGTTGACCGAGACCTTGAGGTTGACCCCGGCCTCATCGGCCGCGGCCTGGAAGTTCTTCATGAAGCCGGCGACGCGCTCCTCCATCGGACGGTCCTTGCAGTCGCTGTGGCCGTTGATCCCGGGATAGAGGCCGGGCACCCAGCAGAAGCCGGAACCTGAGTCGGAGGTGAGGAAGGAGAAGCTGTCGATTTCCGGACACTTCGCCCACATCGCCTTGAGCGCATCGCGATAGAGCCGAAGCGTTTCAGGCTGATCGACGCACGGAGCGAAGCGGGGAACGCGGGCGCGATTGGGCTGATCGACGCGCGGTCCGCGCAGCTTGGGATAGGCCTGGAAAAATGCCTCGGGCAATTCCTGCGGCGCCCGCTGGCCGT
>CALFNJ010000435.1 GCA_937902865.1 uncultured Opitutaceae bacterium | reverse complement strand
CGATGAGGTCGAGGCAGAGCGGATATTCGCCGGCGGAGGAGCAGCTGCCGTAGAGGGTGATTTCCTTCGTGACGACGGCTTGGAGCGGGAAATCGGCTTTCGGCGCGAGATTGCCGACAAGCACGGCGGACCCACCGCGACGGAGCGTGGCGAGAGCGAGGTTGAGCGTGGGTGAAACGCCCACAACTTCGAGGGCGACATCGGCACCATCGCCGCCGGTGAGCTTGGCGACTTCGGCAGGAACGTCGCACGCGTCGGATTTGAGCGTATGCGTCGCGCCGAGCGTGCGGGCGAGGGCGAGACGATTTTCGGCGAGGTCGACGGCGATGATCTGTTTCGCACCGGCCCAGCGGAGGACCTGGATCACGAAGAGGCCGATCATGCCCGCGCCGACGACGACGGCGGTGTCGGTGGGATTGATTTTCACGCGCTGCACGGCGTGGACGGCGATGGAGACAGGCTCGATCATCGCGGCCTGCGGAAACGACAGCGCGTCCGGCACGGCGTAGAGGATGCGCTCCGGGACGACGACCTTCTCGGCAAACGCCCCGTGCTGACGGTATTCGACGGGCGCCACGCCGACAACACGGCGGTTCTCGCAGAGGTTGACGCGCCCCGTCCGGCAAGGACCGCATTTGCCACAGGAAATCGTGGAGTCGAACGTCACGCGGTCGCCGACCTTCCACTTCGTCACGCGCGGGCCGACGGCGGCGATTTCCCCGGACGCCTCGTGGCCCATGATAAGCGGCGGGCGGCGGCGACCGGTGGAACCGTCCCAGCCGTGGATGTCGCTGCCGCAGATGCCGCAGGCACGAATGCGGAGCAGCACCTCATCGTCAGTCGGGACGGGATCGGGGAAGTTGGACTGTAACTCGAGCTTGGAGGGGGCGGTGAGGAGGAGGGCTTTCATGCGGAAGACCGGACGGAGGAAAAATGGCGGAAGAAAAAATGTGCACGAGGAAAGGCCGGGGCTGGCTACGGAAGTGGAACGAAAAGAGGTCCGACGAGGATCTTCCGTCCCGGTAGGATCATCCCGATTTCGGCTGATCGCGGTGGCGGGACGGAGGATAGCCGAAGTAGCGCCGAAAAACCCGGGAAAGGTGACATTGGTTGGGAAAACCCAATCGATAGCTGACTTCTTTCACACACAGGCCGGGGTCCCGTAGGAGATAAGCCGCATATTCCATCTTGTAGCGCCTAAACGCCTCCGCTGGCGGGCGGCCCGTGATCTGCCGGCACCGTTTGGTCAGCATGCGCACGCTCACGTCGAGCTTGGCCGCCATCTGCTCCATGTTGGGGTTTTCCTCCAGGTGTTGTTCGAAGAACTGCTGCAGCCGATGGCCGTGGAAGCCCTTCAACACCCAGTACTTC
>CALFNJ010000434.1 GCA_937902865.1 uncultured Opitutaceae bacterium | reverse complement strand
CGCCTGGGCACGCTCGTGGCGCCGCCGCCGCTGGCCAATGCGGTCTCGGAGCTGCAGAGCCAGATGTCGTCGAACGTGACCACCTTCGCCCAGTACGGCGCGCTCGCGGCGCTGCAGGAAAAGGAAAAGACGGCCGCCGCCCTGAAGACCATGCTCGCCGCCTTCGACCGCCGCCGGAAGTTCCTCCATGCGGAGCTGAACAGGATTCCCGGCATCAAGTGCCTCCTTGCCGAGGGCGCGTTCTACCTGTTTCCGAACATCTCCAGCTTCGGGCTGAAGGACGTCGATTTCTGCAACCGCCTGCTCGATTCCGAAAAAGTCGCCGCCGTGCCCGGCAGCGCGTTCGGCGCCGAGGGCTACCTGCGCCTGAGCTACGCGACGAGCGATGAGATCATCCAGAAGGGTGTCACCCGTCTCGCGAGGTTCTGCGCGTCGCTGAAGAAGTGACCGAAGTCAGTGGAGCGGGTCTCTGACCCGCTTGGATGGGTAGGGCGCGTTATCCCTAACGCGCCGAAATCGTGTCCGACGTTTCCCCGCTCGAATGAGCGCATCCGGCGGGTTAGGGATAACCCGCCCCACCTCTTAGCTGAGGCCGGGCGGCGACGACGGAGGCGATGAACGACGCCCCTGGGTCTTTCTCTGACCCCGCGGAGGTGGCTTTCCTTCCTCGCCTTGGGCGGTCTCGGTTTCGGGGAAGCGCTCCAGCAGACGCGAGAGGTACAGCTGCTCCGGCCCGACGGCCGCGAGGGCCAGCGCCCGGCGGAAACTTTCCGCGGCGGGACGATGCTGGTGCAGGCGCCAGTGGAGTTCGCCGGTCACGGCGTAGAGGAGATAGTGCGATTCCAGCCGGTCGCGCTGGGGAATGGCCGCCACGGCGTCGAGTCCCGCCTGCGGACCGTGCAGGTGGGCGACGGCGACCGCGCGATTGAGCGCGACGATCGGTGACGGTTTGATCCGGTAGAGCTCGTCGTAGTGGCGGAGGATCCGCGCCCAATCGGTCGAGGCATAGTCCGCCGCGGTGCAGTGGATCGCGGCGATGCCCGCCTGAAGATGATACTCGCTCAGTTCCTGGCCCTGCGCCGCCTCCGCGAGATGCTGGAGTCCGCGTTCGATCAGGGCGCGATCCCATTTGGAGCGGTCCTGGTCATCGAGGCGCAGCAGCACGCCCTGCTCGTCGACCCGCGCGGGGAAGCGCGCGGCATTGAGCAGCATCAGCGCGAGCAGCGCATGGCTGCGGGGCGTGGAGCCGGCGGGATGGACGGTGAGCAGCGAGGTGAGTCGCACCGCTTCCTGGCAGAGCTCCTCGCGCAACAGACGATCGCCGGCGGAAGCCTTGTAGCCCTCGTTGAAGAGCAGATAGAGCGCGGCGAGGACGCCGTCGAGGCGCGGCGCGAGATCGGCGCCCTCGGGCAGCTCGAAGGCGAGCCCGGCCTGCTGGATGCGCTGCTTGGTGCGGGTCAGCTGCTTCTCGATGGCGGCCTCGCTGGTCAGGAACGCGCGCCCGATCTCGCCGGTGCTGAAACCGCAGAGCACTTTCAGCGCGAGGACGACCTGGGCGTCGGGTGCGACCGACGGATGGCAGCAGACGAACAGGAGGCGCAGCGCGTCGTCGCGAATCTCGTGGATGTTTTCGACCGCGAGCGCCGGCGTCGGAGCGGTCTGCTCAATGTGCCGGATGATCGCCGGCTCCTTCGTGCCGGCCATCCGGCGGTGCCGCAGCGCGTCGCGCGCGAGGTTCATTGCGACTTGGGTGATCCACGCCGAGGGATTGGCCGGAACGCCGCCCATCGACCAGGCGTGCAGCGCCTTCATCAGCGCCTCCTGCGCCACGTCCTCGGCGAGCGAGAGGTGGTTCACGCCGAGCAGGCGGACGAGCGCGCCATGGAGGCGGCCCGTTTCGTGACGGAAAAAGTGCTCCACCAGCTGCGCGGGCTGGGCCGAGGCGGGCGGCGGCGGGACTTCCGACGGGTAGCGCGAAGCTGCGAAGGCCGCGGAGCCCTTGGCCGCCCCCGAGCTTTCGGCGGATGGGACTGGACCGGACGTGGACATCGCTGCTCGGTGGTCGCGTGCTCGCTCAGACGGCGGAGACAGTGCGGGTCGTGCCGTGTCCGGCGGTCACGCCGAGATGGCAATTCGCGGTCATCGAACGCACCTCGATGATCAAACCGTAGGCGAGGCCCGGGTGCTGGCGGGCGATCTCGGTCGCCTCCTCGAGGCCGCTGACCAGCAGTTTGACATAGCCGCCGATGGCTTCCTTGGCCTCGGCAAAAGGTCCGTCGACGATCCGCGCGCCCCCCGCGCCGGAGACGAGGCGCGTTTCGAGCTCCAGCGGCTGGCCTTCGACGGCTTTGCCCTGCGCGGCGAGAGTGTCGTACCAGGCGTTCCAGCGGGTCACGAGCTGCTGGCGCTGGGCGGGGGAGAGGTGCTGGTGGGTTTCCGGACCGGAGTTGCGGAAGAACAGCATGTAGGGAGCGGCGGAGGGGGAAGTATTCATGGTGGGAAGGGGGAAGTGAGTAAGCTGCGTTCACTCCTACGACGGATGAAATCTCCGGGAAAGGACATACTCGGACAAATTTGTTATCTGGAACTCAGGAAATCAGGAAAAGGCAGCTCACCACGAAATCCACGAACCACACGAAATCCGATCCGTCAGAGATTGGACCCACGGAACACACGGAATTCGGAAGCTTCCTTCTGTGTATTCCGTGTGTTCCGTGGGCCAATCATTCCGTCGGATCGATTTCGTGTTTTTTGTGTATTTCGTGGTGACCCTGTCCGAAACGGGTCGGCTTGTTCGTTGGGAGAGATGTCCGCTCCTCATTTCTCTCCACCATGAACCCTCCTCCTGCCGATTCGCCGCTGTCCGAGCGTGAGCTCATTCTCACTCGCATCATCGATGCGCCGCGCGAACGCGTTTTCCGGGCCTGGACGCGGCATCTGCCGGAATGGTGGGGGCCGCACGGCATGACCACGCCGGTCTGCGAGATGGAACTTCGCCCCGGCGGGGCGTTCCGGACTGTGATGCGGGCCCCGGACGGCGCCGAATACCCCACGAAAGGCATTTTCCTCGAGGTCGAGGAGCCGGGACGGATCGTCTTCACCGATGCGTTCGAGCCCGGCTGGGCGCCCGCGCCGGAGGCCTTTTTCACCGCGATTACCACACTCGAGGAGATGCCCGGCGGGAAAACGCGATGCACGACCCGCGCCCTGCACTGGACCGCCGCCAGCCGCGAACGGCACGAACGCATGGGCTTCCGGCAGGGTTGGGGCGAAAGCCTTGACCGCCTTGCCGCGTGCGCGATGAAACTTTGAACCCAGCTTCCTTCACATGAACACGACCCCCGATCGCACTTCCGAGACCGGCTCCGCCGCTTCCTCCTCCCGCTCGTTCACCCGTTTTTTCCCGGGCATCGCCCGCTACGTCATGGGGCTGCCGCTGCTCGTCTTCGGCGCCAATGCTTTCCTCAACTTCATTCCGCAGCCCGAGACGCCACTGCCGGAAAAGGCGATGGCCTTCGCCACGGCGCTGATG
>CALFNJ010000433.1 GCA_937902865.1 uncultured Opitutaceae bacterium | reverse complement strand
TTGTTTTGTTCGATGGCATAGAGCGTGAGCTCCTCGACCTTCTGCAGGAGCTTCGCCTGCTGGCGGGCGAGATCGACGCCCTGCGCCTTTACCTCCGCCTCGCTGGGGATGTCTGGGAGATGACCGTCGCGCTGAATCGCGGCCGCGACGTCGGCAAGCGGGCGGAGCTTGTAGTCGGGCTTGAAGACGAAATCGGCGTACGTCGTCGAATTGCTGACGAACGACGTCGCCCGGACAGAGCCATCCACCTCCATCTTGTAACTGGGATTCGAAACGCCGACGCCGACATTGCCATTGGCGGCGATCCGCATCCGCTCGCCGAGCGATCCGTTGTTGGTGAAAAACGACAGGTAGCTTCCGTAATCGGCCGCGCCGCCAAGCCTCATCTCCCAAGCGGCGCCGTCCCAGCGAGAGATCAGGCTGCCTTTTACCGCGCCTGCATGGATGAAAGAGAACTGGGCGCCTGCCCCGCTGCTGTCCGTGTTCTCCAGACTGAGCAAATTTTGCAGCGAATTCGCCGCGACCGACACCGCCAGCTTGGTCGTCGGGCTGGTGGTATTAACCCCGACATTGCCATCGCCTCCGACCCAAAGCAGCGCGGCGGGCGTGGAGTTATAGACTGCGAAGGCGGAGCCGCTGGTGGCGGTTCCTGTCTGAGCCACTACGGACGGCGTTCCGCTTTTGCCCTGCAGCAAGACTCCGGTGGCAAGGAAAGGAGATTGGTCCGCGCTGGTGTACACGCTGCCGTGCGTACCGTTGAGCACCGCGCTGCCGCCCTCCACGTCCAGCAGATAACCCGGAGTGGAAGTACCGAGGCCAAGGCCGGTGGAGGTAACCTCGACCGTCTGGGCGAACAGCGGACAGCTGAACGCGGCAAGGAAAACGGAAGCGAACAGGATCTTTTTCATGGGTGGGAATGGGATTCACTTCTCAGGCGAAAAATCTCCCCCTGCATCGTCTCGATGCGCTTGTTCTGTTCGATCGCGTAGAGCGTGAGCTCCTCGACTTTCTGCAGGAGTTTCGCCTGCTGATTGGCGAGATCGACGCCATGCGCCTTCACATCCGCCTCGCTCGGGACATCCGGCAGGTGACCGTCGCGCCGGATTGCCGCCTCGACCTCGGGGAGCGGGCACAGCGGGTAGCCCGGCTTGAAGACAAAGTCGGCATACGTCGTGGAATCGCTGACAAACGACGTCGCCCGGACGGAACCAACCACCTCGAGTTTGTAGCCCGGGCTGGTGGTGCCGATGCCGACGTTGCCGCTGGCGTCGATCCGCAGACGCTCGTTGCCGGAGGTCGCCATCACCATCGGTCCCGCCGCGTCCACGTCGAAGGACATGCCGGCGGTGTTATTGGTGTAGAGCGCGAGCCGGTTGGCGGTCACCACCTGCCAGCCGGTACTGTTCTGCCCGGGCAGATACATTCCGTAGGTGTTGCTATTGCCGTTGAAGAGCCGGAACGACGCATAGACCTGATTGCCCGAGGACAGGTCACGGTTTTCAACGGAGGCCGAGGTCTGGCCATTCTGATCCTTGCGCACGTGGAGCAGGGTGCTGGGCGTGGACGTGCCGATCCCGACCCCGGACGACGTTATTTCAAGCATCTGCGCCGCGGCGGCCAGCGCCGTCGCGACGAACGCGAACAACAGAGAGATGATCTTTTTCATGGTGAAGAAAATCAGGGCTGGGCCGATCCAAGGCGGGCCTCGCGCCGTGCCTCCGCCCCGCAAAGGCCCGCATGGCTTTTCTCCCCGCCGATCCCATGGAGCGGCGACTCCCCGATCTGCGGCAGGAACTGCTCCGGCGTTACGCCGGAGTTGATGCCCAAGCTGGTCGGCGAGACAGGCACTGGTTGCACTTGCAACGCCGTCGCGGCGGCAAAAAAGAAAAAACGCACGCCAAGTCGTGTTTTCATTCGGGGGTAAGGGAAGCGAACGTCGCGAGCATGGCTCCGCGCTCCCGTCCGACCATCGCCGCAAACCCCTAAAATTAGGGTGGTCCTCCGAGGACTTATCCCCAGCGGCTTTTCTGGGGTGACAACCTCTCCAATCGTCAGCCGCACTTCCCGAATGCGCAGGCGAAATCGCCACAGAGCAAAAGTGATGCCGCCTCCTCACCCAAACTGTCGCGGGAGTCGGACCACCCACCGGGCGTTCCCACGGACCCGGGAAAACACGCCCGCCCCGGGGAGGCGGCGCGGCGATCTTCCGCCGGCCGCTTTCCCTGAGCGCTTTAAATTGCAGTTGGCCGAAACAATCAGGCGCTTGGCGCGTCAGAACTGGGGTATGAATCCCGATACCCCGTCCCAACGGGAGATGCTCGACCACGACCTGCAGATTGTCCGCGTGACGCTTGCCGCGATTTCGCCCGATGTCCGCGGTTATTCCGCCCTCGCCGCCGATGCGATCGAGGAGGCGTTGGAGAAGCTGGATTCGGCGCAGGAGGCGTTTGGCGCGGAAGACCGGCTATAAATCAGGGGACGGGAGTCAGAGAGACGGGAGACTGGAGACAGGGGAAATTGCAGAGCGACAGGCGGCGCGTTAGGGATAACGCGCCCCACCTTGGATACGGCCCCACTCTAAAACGAAACAGCCGCCTCGCGGCGGCTGTTGCTGATCGGCTCTTGTCGGCCGTCACCTGTCACCTGTCTCCTGACCTCACTTCGGCAGCCAGCCGTTGAAGCGCATCCAGTCCTCGCAGTGCTTGGGCCATTCGGAGATCGGGCCGAGCGCGGGCGACATGCCGTCGCCGTGCGGGCCGCGCGGATAGAGGTGCATTTCGATCGGGGCCTTGGCGTTTCGCATCGCCTGGAAGAACAGCAGGCTGTTCTCCACCGGCACCGTGGTGTCGGCGGTCGAGTGGACGAGAAAGGTCGGCGGCGTGTCCTTGGTGACCTGCAGCTCAACCGAGAGATGCTTCTTCAACTCCTCCGACGGATTCGCGCCGAGCAGCGCGGTGCGCGAGGCCTTGTGCACATAGGGCTCCTCCATCGTGACCACCGGGAAGATCATCACCAGGAAGTCCGGACGCGCGCTGACCTTGTCGATCTCCGCGCCCGTGCGGCCTTCCGGCGCATCGTACAGCGTGCCGGCGCTCGCCGTGAGGTGTCCGCCCGCCGAGCCGCCGATCACGCCGATGTGATCCGGCTTGATGCCGAACTCCGCCGCGCGCGAACGCACGATCCGCATCGCGCGCAGCACGTCGCGCAGCGGCGCCGGGTGGCCGTACTCCACGCTGCGGTACTTGAGGACGAACACCGTGATCCCAAGTGAATTCAGCCACTTGGTCACTCCGCCGCCGTCGACGCCCACCGCGACATGGACGTAGCCGCCACCGGCGCAGAAGACGACCGCCGTGTCCGTCTTCGTCACCCCGGCCGGCGGCGCATAGACGACCATGGTCGGCCGGTGAATCGCGCTGAACGTGCCCGGACGCTCCTCCTTGTCCGGCGTCGCGTTCGGCTTGATGTCCGGCACGCCTTCGGGCCAGAGATCGATCACCGGGCGCGCGGGAGCGGAGGATGCAGCGGTGTCTGCCGCGCTGAGCGCGCGGGAGGACAATCCCACCAGGGCAAGCAGACCAAGGAGAAGGACTCGGATTTTCATAGGAGGAAGATGACGGGGGATTTCAAAAGAGCGCCCAGCCCACATGTCGGTGGGCTGGGACGCAGTTGGCCAGGTCCGCGACCTGGCCGGGCGGGCGGGTCGCAGACCCGCCCTACTCGGTTCAGGTGCGATCCCAGGGGAACGAGATCGTCGGCTGATTGGCGAAGCGGTGCATCTTGAGCGTCACCGTCGCACCGGCGCCGGGCTTGAGCTCAACCGTGAAGGTCCGGCCGTTGACCGGCTGGGTCTGGCCGTTCACCTGCACCGACTCGATCTGGTGCTCGGCGTAGGCGCCGCCCTGCACGATGACGGTGCGCGGCGCGGTCGCGTTGAGGTTAACGAGCGTGACCGTCGTGCTCGTGTCGCTCAGCTCCGACACCAGCGCGCCAACGTCCTCCGGCACGCCGGCCCGCTTGTGCTCCGGATCGAAGTAGCGCAGCCGCGCGTTGAGCAGGCCGCCGTCGACGCTGGGCGGGATGCCGCCGAGCATGAGCTGCACGAGCGCCGAGATCGTCGCGGGATTGTAATTCAGCTGGTTGTCGGCGAGGCGCTTGTCCGGCGCCGTCTTGTCGGCGCGGATCGACGCCACGCGGCGCGGAATCGAATCGATGTCGCGCTTCAGCGCCGTCTCCGGATACGCCGGATCCTTGCCCTGCAGGTAGGCGAGCCAGCCGCCGCCCTGCCCGGCCCGGGCGAGATCGGACGGTTTCATCGACCAGTACCAGACTTCCAGCGCGCCGACGTTCCAGGGCTGCGCCTGCCAGCCATACCAGCCGTCCGCGCCGTACATCGAGGGATACTGCTTCTTGCCGTCGACCGTGCGCGCGTTCGAGTTCACGGAGTCCATCATCGTGCGCCAGGCATCGACGTACTTCTGGTCGCCCGTCACGAGCAGTGCATTATTGAAGCCGACCAGCGCGCGCGGGATGCGGTTGCGGTTCTCGCGGCGGTTGTTGGTCGGATTGACCGGGCTGAAGCCCCAGCCGTAGGCGTTGCCCCACCATTTGCCGTCCGCGCCGCCGATCTTGCCGTCGAGGCCGACGTTGCTGGGGATGATGCCGTTGTTCTGCTTCATACGCTCGAGCCAGCCGTCCATGTACTTGACGATCCACGCCTTGTACTTGGGCTCGTTCTTGAGGAGGTAGGCATCGGTCGGGAGCGTGGTCGCAACGAGGTTGAGGAAGTTGTCGCCCACGACGTCGCCGTACTCGGAATAGTGCTCGAGGAACTGCGCGTAGGTGTGCTCGCCGTGCACCAGGCCGAACCCCTCGGGGTCGAACGGATCGCCGACCCAGTCCAACGCCGTGGCCTTGCGCAACAGCGGCCCGCGGCTGCCGTTGATCATCGAGCGGATGATGTTCACCTTCGGGTCGTAATTCTGGGCCTCGGCATCCTCGCCCATGTAGAAGCTGGCGAACCGGCGCGCGCGCTCCTGGTAGATCGGCAGGTTCGGCACGGACATGCCCATGCGGTTGAAATTCTGCATGCCCTCGCCGTGGTGCATCCAGTCGGACTGCGCGCTGAAATCCCGGTAGTACATGCCGCCCTTGCCCGCGGGCACGTCGGTCGTCTTGGCCTCGTTGTACTGCTTGATCATGCCCTCCCAGGCCTTGAGGTACATCTGGAGGATCTCGTCGCTCGCGCCGAGCGCGTGGAGTTCGGGCCAGTGATTGAAATTCTCGAAGGCGTCATCCGGGCCGTCGTTCGCGCCCCAGCGTACGAAGCACTGTAGGTAGCCGCGGTCGTCGTAGTACTTCTGGAAGAACTCCCGGCAGGCCGGGAGGTTGTCCGCGAGGAGCTGGCGTTCCAGCTTCGCCCAGGCGGGCGTGGCCATGGGCGTGGCGATGGTGACGCGGGTGTCGGCCGCGACGCCGGTGGCGCAAAGGCCGGTCAGGGCAAGGAGCAGGAGGGGTATGCGTGTCATGGTAAATTAGTCAGGTGACAGGAGACGGGGAACGGGAGACAGAGATGAAAAGATTGAGGAAAAACTAGATGGGGGGGGATGAGTGACTGGACGGGAGCGGCGGGGAAAGGTTGTTTCAAGGCTCCTTTATCTGGATGTGACGGGATTCCATCTGGCCGCGGTCGCCCTCGAGGCCAATCGGTCCGGTCGCGGGCAGTTTGAGCGCGGCTTCCAGCACCTCGCCGTTGCACGTGCAGACCGCGACATTGTCCTTCACCCTGACCTCGATCTCATTCCAATCCTGCGGCCGGTATTTCGTGAGCTGCTTGTAGGGGCCGGCCACCAGATAGTCCCGGCACTGAAGCTGGGGCGCGCGGAGATAAATGCCGCTGTCGGCGTTGTAGGTGGCGCGAAACTCGAGGCGCAGCACGAAGTCCCTGGGAAATTCCTGCACGGTCCAGATCTTCTCCACCTGGCGTGGAATTTTC
>CALFNJ010000432.1 GCA_937902865.1 uncultured Opitutaceae bacterium | reverse complement strand
ACTCTTTTCGGCCGCCAGCTCGCGACGGACACGTCCTATGCGCGCTCCGCCTCCGACGGTTCCCGGCCCTACGGCGAGAGCCGCTTCGATCGCGTCAGCGCGCGCGTGCAGCTCGCGGACGCCAAGAGCCAGACCGATCTGGTCTACGGCTATCAGGCGAAGTTCTTCGGCTGGCCGAACCTCTACACGCCGTTCAATTCCGACGAGACGGAGAATCTCGAAACCGTCCTCGTTGCGCTGAATCACCGTCAGCAGTTCAGCCAGGATGACTTCGTGGAGTTCGGAGCCTCCTGGCGCCGCAACAAGGATGACTACGCCTTCAACCGTTTCGCGCCCGTCGGCCCCGTCCATCCGTTCCAGCACACGACCTGGATGAGCGACGCGTCGCTCGACGGAAAGGTCACGTTCCCCGCCTTCTCCCTTGGCTACAAGGCCGGCGTCGGCGCGGACGACCTGAAATCCACTTCGCTCACGGCCGGCCGTTTCCACACCCGCACCTACACAAACGCGGGGCTGTTTCCGGAGAAGCGGTGGGTGCTGGCCCCGGGCCATGCGCTTGTCGCCACGGCGGGTGCCACGTATGATGACACGAATCGCGACGGCTCCGCCGTTTCGCCGGTCGTCACGCTCGCCGACGAGCGCAGCGGTCCCGGCGCACCCTGGCAGCGGCTTTATCTTTCCTACGCGGAGTCCACCCAGGTGCCGACCTACACCGCGCTCAACTCCAGCGCGACGTCCGGCCTGTTCCGCGGCAACCCGAACCTCGGCCGCGAGACGAGCAGCAATTTCGAACTCGGCGTCGGCGGGACTTGGTCCGGCTGGCGCACCGATGCCGCGGTGTTCTATCGCCGCGATGACCAGCTGGTGGACTGGACGTATCTGGTCGGCACGTCGGCGCGCACGGCCAACGCGGTGGACATCGACACGACTGGCGTCGAACTCTTCACCCGCCGCAGCTTCACGAATATCGATCTCGTGCTCGGCTACGCCTGGCTGTCGAAGGACGCCGACTATGGCACCGCTGCGGTCAACGCCAGTTTCTACGCGCTCAACTTTCCGAAACAGCGCGTGACGGCGGCGATCACCGCTCGCCTCGGCGGCGGTTGGGAGCTGCGGATGGACAATGAATTCCGCTGGCAGGCCGACAATCTCCTCCGCACCACCACCAAGGATCCGGTGATCAGCGCGCTCGGCCTTTCCTATCGTCCGCCGGAGATGAAGAGCCTGCTCGTGTCCGCGCAGATCGATAACCTCTGGAACTCCGACTTCGAGGAAGTTCCCGGCGTCCCCGCCGCCAAGCGTCAGCTGACCGGCAGCGTGACGTACAGCTGGTAAACCGCAAAGGCAGGACGCAGCCGCAGCCGCAGCGGTGGCCGCGTCCGATCCGTCCAGTCCATCGGTTGCGGTCCGATCGTTAAGGGCCGGCGCGGCCATCGTTGTCGCATTGTGACATCTTGGCTGGGAAGCGCTTGCCCGTTGACCTGCGTGTGTACGAGCCGCTTTCTGTGAAGGCCTTTACCCCTTGTGAAAACATCTCGGCTTCCGCGTAAGGCTGTCCTCGCGTCGTTCCTGCTGGCAGTGGGAATAGTGTTTTTCTTCCGGTCCACTCATGTGATGCGGGAACCGTCCTCCGTTGCCGCTCGCCCTCCGGCGCTTGCGGAAAAGACGGCACGGGCAATAGCGAAATCTGCCCCGGCTCACCCGGACGCACTCTTTCAGTCGGTCCCGGCCACGCTGTCCGACGCCTTGCCTGGAGCGCCTTCCGCCCGCATCGCACTGCGTTCGCGCTATGTCCGTTCCGATCTGGAATTTCTCGAGCAGCCGGAATCGCCGGTGCACAACGGCGACCGCAGTCAGCCCGTGCATCTCCAGCTGTTTGACGATGTCGGCGTGGATTTCTTCGTCGATCAGACGCACTACCTCGAACCGGATGTCTTCACGACCGTCGGTCATACCGCGTCCGAGCTCAGCCTCGTGGTCTTTGCACACGTGCATGGCTCGACCGTGGCGGCGGTAATGGATCCGGTGAAAGGCCAGTTCACCCTCGAGCCAACCGCGCAGGGCGGCGTTTACCGCATCTATCAAAACAATCCCCGGAGCTTCGCCTGCGGCGCCGACGGCCCTGCTGCCACTGGTGTTGGCCCGCCCGTTTCCCTGGCGGCAGGCGGAGTCGGAACCGCGGCCGACGGTGCGCCCGCTCCTGCAACCCCGATGGGAGGATCCGATTCGCCGACGCCTCCGACTGCGGCGGATACCGTGATCTTCGCCGCCAACACGACGAACGATTATTGGAACGGCCTGTCCGCTCCCACCACCGGGATCCGCGTGCCGGTGCTCGCGCTGTACAACGCCGATCTCGCGGCGAAATCCGTCGCCTTCTTCGGCTCGATCGACGGGTTGCGAGCGCGGGTGGAGACGGGCATCGCCATCACGAACGCGCTCCTGCTGCGGGCTCGGGCCACTGCGTATCTCGAGCTCGTGGGCCTGAGTCAGGTGGCGTTTGACGAACCGGCGCTGCCGTCGTCGAACACGCTTCTCCGGCAGGTCGCGCTGTCGGCCGACTATGTGACAATGCAGAGCCGTTTTCGCCCGACGCTCACCACCTACCTGATCGATACGGAGAACGATGATATCACGTTCTCGGGTGTCGCCAATTTTTCCGGCCCGCAAAGCGCGATCCGGTATCGCGATTTCAGCTCCACGACCGCGCCGCATGAGTTCGGGCATAATTTTGGAATGGATCACAACATCGAGGACGCCCAGGGACAGGGCCAGGTGGTGTCCTACGCCCACGGTTGGCGGGTGCGCACCAATCCGCTCGTGGGCGACGTGATGAGCTATCCCTACACCGACACCACCGACTTCACCTATCAGCTGCCGGCCTATTCGGAGCCGGGGATCTTTTTCCAGGGGCAGCCCCTCGGCGACGCCGCCACCGCCGACAATGCGCGGGTGGCGCGGGAGGGGAGCGTGGCGATGCCGGCCCGCACCAGTTTTCAGTTTGGCGCGAACGGCGACAACTGGATCGGAAATCTTTCCACCCGTGGCTACGTCGGGACGGACAGCCAGGTGCTGATCGCGGGACTGATCGTGAGCGGCAACCGCGCCAAGCAGGTCGTGCTCCGCGGCGTCGGTCCCAGCCTCGGCAAATACGGCATCCAGCAGCCCCTGGCCAATCCGCGCCTCCAGTTGTTCTCGGGCTCCGCGCTGATCGCGGAAAATGACAACTGGCAGACCGATGCTCGCGCGGCTGAGGTGCAGACGCTGGGTCTGGCGCCCGCGGATCCCGCGGAATCCGCGCTGCTCTACACGCTCGCGCCCGGAGCCTACACGGTGATTCTCAGCGGCGTCGGCGACACCGCGGGAGTGGCTCTGGTGGAGGCGTACGAGATGGATCCCGACCGCAGCCGCCTCACGGTGGGAAATCCCAACGTGGCGACGACCGGCTTCAACACCCACTTCCGGAGTCCGATCGAGTTCAACTATGACTTCGAGAAAGGCTACCGGAACCGGCCGATCCTGCTGCAGATCGGACCGTCCACGCCGGGAAAATACCTGTTCGCCGCGCGGCGCGACGTGACCTCGCCGCCGATCGATCCCTATCTCCAGGTGCGGCGGGTGCCGAAAGGCGCGAATCCGTTCGTGGTCAACGGCTCCTCGACGGTGGCCGCCAACGACAACTGGCGCGATTCCCCCGATGCCTCGGTGCTCGCCCTGACGGGCATCAATGGCCTGGGCGATCCTTCGACGGCGGTGGTGAGCGTCACAACCACGGCGGACGCCGACTACTGGCTCGTGGTCGGGCCCGGCGATCCGAACCTGCTCCATCCGTCCTCCGGTGTCCTCGATATCTCGATCTACAACCTGACCGGCACCCAGGCGGCCGGAGAGGAAAATCGGCTGGTGAACGTCTCGACGCGCGGTGTCTTCGGCAACGGCGAACGGAGCATGATCGCCGGCTTCATCGTCGGAGGCACGACCTCACGCACGGTGGCCATCCGCGCCACGGGTCCGTCACTCGCCGCCTTTGGCATCCCGAACGCCGCGGCCAATCCGAAGTTCACGGTGTTCGACAGCGGGGGCAAGGTGGTCGCCAGCAACGACGACTGGGCCCGCGACGCCACGGCGCCGATGGTCCGGGACTGGGGCCTGGCGCCGACCTCGGCCAGCGAGGCCGCGATGCTCCTGACGGTTGCGCCCGGTGCCTACACCGTCGTGGTGGAAAACACCGGCGGGGAAGGGGTCGGCCTCGTCGAGGTGTACGAAGTGCGCTGAGCGCGCTTGCGCGGAATGGCGGATGACGTTCTGTTCCCGCCTTCCGCATGACGACCAATCCTTTTCTCGATCCCGCCTTCACCGTCCGCTGGTCGCAGCTCACGCCGGAGCGCATCGGCCCGGCCATCGAGGCCGCCCTGACGCGGGCGCAGGCGGCGATCGATGCGATCGCGGGCGCGGATCTCGCGCGGCTCGATTACGCCAACACGTTCCTCGCCCTGGAAAAGGCGACCGAGGAGCTCAACATCGCCTGGGGCAAGGTCACGCATCTCCAGTCGGTCGCCGATTCGCCCGCGCTGCGCGAGGCGCACAACGCGCTGCTGCCGCAGGTCTCGGCTTTCTACGCAAAGATCCCGCTCAATCCCGAGCTCTGGCGGCGGCTGCGCGCGTTCGCGGCCACGCCGGCGGCCCGTGCGCTCACTGGCATCCACCGCCGCTTCGTCGACGAGACCGTGCTGGATTTCCAGCAGGCGGGCGCGGACCTGCCCGCGGACAAGCGCGCCCGGCTCGAGGCGCTGCAGAGCGAGCTCGCGCAGCTGACCCAGAAATATTCGGAGAACGTGCTCGATGCCACCAACGCCTGGCAGCTGGTGATCGAGGACGAGTCCCGGCTCGCCGGCCTGCCGGAGCACGCCAAGGCCGCCGCCCGCCGCAGCGCCGAGGGCAAGGGCCTCGGCTCGGCGGAAAAGCCGGCCTGGCGTTTCACGCTCCACATGCCGTCGCAGGAGCCCGTGATGATCTATGCGGAGAACGACGCGCTCCGTCGTGAGATGTGGACCGCCGCCACTGCCGTCGGCGGTCAGGCGCCGCACGACAACACCGATCTCGTCCGGCGCATCCTCGAGCTGCGCGCGGAGAAAGCGGCGCTGCTCGGCCAGGCGCACTTCGCCGACCTCGTCATCCAGCGCCGGATGGCCAAGAGCGCCGAGCGCGCCCTGACGTTTGTCGACGACATGAAGAACCGCGCCAAGGCCGCCTTCGCGCAGGAATGCCGCGACCTGGAGGAGTTCAAGGCCCGCTCGCTCGGGCAGCCGGCCGGCGTGCTCAAGGCCTGGGAGGTCGGCTTCTGGTCGGAGAAGCTGCGCAAGGAACGCTACGCCTTCGACGAGGAGGCGCTGCGGCCCTATCTGCCGATGGACCGCGTGGTCGCCGGACTCTTCACGCTCGCCCAACGAGTCTTCGGGCTGCGCATCGCCGAGCGCCCGCCGGGCACGGTCGAGACCTGGCATCCAGAGGTGAAATTCTACGACATGCATGACACGCGCGGCCGGCATGTCGGTTCGTTCTACGCCGACTGGCACCCGCGCGAGTCCAAGCGCGGCGGAGCGTGGATGGGCTATCTCGTCACCGGCGGCCCGACGGCGGAGGGCGGCCGCGCGCCACATCTCGGCTACATCTGCGGCAACATGACACCACCTGTCGGCGGCAAGCCCGCGCTGCTTACGCATCGCGAGGTGGAGACGATCTTCCACGAATTCGGCCATCTCCTGCACCACCTGCTCGGCGAGGTGGAGATCAAGTCGCTCAACGGCGTCAACGTCGCCTGGGACTTCGTCGAGCTGCCGTCGCAGATCCTGGAAAACTGGACGTGGGAGCGCGAGAGCCTCGACCTGTTCGCGCGCCATCACGAGACGGGCGCGCCGATCCCCGAGGAGATTTTCCGCAAGATGACCGCCGCGCGGAACTTCCGCTCGGCCTGCGCGGTGATGCGGCAGATGCAGTTCGCGCAGATGGATCTGCTGCTGCACGTCCGCACCGCGGAATTCCTGGCGGGCGACATCGAGGCCAAGGTACGGACGGAAATCGCCGACTGCATGGTGCCGACGGAGCCGCCGCAGCGCCCCGTGATGAAGCGCTTCACCCACATCTTCGCCGATCCCGTGGGCTACGCGGCGGGCTATTATTCCTACAAATGGGCCGAGGTGCTCGACGCGGACGCCTTCAGCAAGTTCAAGCAGGAGGGCATCTTCAACGCCCGCACCGGCGCGGCCTTCGTGGAGCACATCCTGAGCAAGGGAAATTCCGCCGATCCGATGGAACTTTACCGGGCCTTCATGGGCCGCGATCCCGACCTGGGACCGCTGCTGGTCCGGTCGGGTTTGGCGGCGTGATTTTTTGTGCAACCTCTTGGTGGACGGTGGGTCTGGCATGGCATGCGCCGAGGGTTGAAAGTCGTTCTCGGGATCCTGCTGACGCTGGTCCTGCTGCTCGTGCTCCTGCCGTTCTGGCTGGGGCCCGTGCTGCGTCCGACGGCTCGGCACTGGGGCCTCGACATCGGGGGTTATGAGCGGGCGGGATCTTCGCGTCTTGTCCTGACGAACGTGACCTACACGCGGCCCGGCGTGACGGTCACGGCCAAGCGGGCCGAAACCGACACCCCGCTGCTCTGGGGCTGGCGAAAGCTGAGCGGCCGGGGTTCGGCGACGACGGCCGAGCACTGGACGGTGGTGGTAACCGAACGGGATCCGAGCGAGCGACGGACACCGTCCGGCCAGTTTGGCCTCGTGCAACTGCACGCGCTGCTCAACCGCATCGCGCCCGCGCTGGATCGCTGGCTTCCCGACGCCGTCGTGACCGACGGCGAAGTGCGCTGGCCGCGCGGCGGCTTGAAACTGGCGAACGCGACGTGGAAACAGAGTTCGCTCGCCTTTCGCGGCCTGCAGTGGCCGCACGGGAGCGCGGACGGCAAAATCGCCTTTGCCGGCGACCACACGATCTCGATCGATGCGACGCAGGGAACGGACCTCGCGGCGCATCTGCGCTGGCTGGCGTCGGGCCGGGAGGCGGCGGGCGAATTTTCCGTCTGGTCGCAGCCGTTGCCGGTGAGCGCGCATTTCGCCGAGCACGGCTGGCTGCCTGCTGACGGAAAAGCGGATGCGACGAACTGGACGGTGGCGGCGGCGCGGATCGGTCTCGGTGGGCAGTACGGCGACCTGCACGGCGACGCGCACGCCACCTGGACGGATGGAAATTTTCATGTGACCACGCAGGCCTCGGCCGCGCCGCTGAAGGAAGGCGGACTGCCTCCGCTGAACCTGCAGGCCGAAGCGCAGGGAGACCGCGAGGCCTGGACGATCTCGGCGCTGCATCTCGTGGCACCGTTCGCGACCGCGGAACTGAACCAGCCCGTGACCCTCGGCTTCGACGGCCGCGTTCGCTCGGGTCCGGCGCAACTCACGTTCCAAACCGATCTCGCGCAGCAGTCGTGGGTCGCCGCTCGCGGTCGCGGCAAGGGCGAGATCACGCTGACCGCCGGGGCGGGGGAGCCGATCCGCGCCACGTTCACGGGCGACTGGGAGGATCTTTCCTGGGATGACGTGACCGCGCAGCACGCCTCGACGGCCGGCAGTCTGGCCTGGCCGCGGTTGCAGCTCGACCGCCTGGAGATTGTCGCCGACGCCAACAGCCGCGCGACGGCGCAGGGCGCCTATGATTTCAAGACGAAGGTCATCGAAGACGGAAAAGCGGAAGGACGTCTTACCCAGGCCTGGTTGCAGCACTGGCTGCCGGGCGGCCTCACGTTCGATGGCGTGGATTTCAAACTGACGGCAAAGGGACCGCTGGCCGAGCTGGAGCACAGCGGAGAAGCGAATGCCGCGAAAATCCAGTTCGCTCCGGTCAAGCCCGTGAACGCGAAGGCAACCTGGGAAGGGCACGGGCGCGATTTACCGAAGGTCGCGGTGCAACTCGCCGCGGGTGCGACGACGCTCGATGCGGCGGGAGCGTTCCAAGGCGGAAAGGTCACGGTGCAATCGCTGCGCTTCGCTCCTGGCGGCAGCGAGGCGTGGACGCTCGAGGCGCCGGCAACGGTCGAGCTGACCCCGAATGTGCGCGTGGCCGGCCTGCATTTGCGCGGTCCCGCGAGCCGTGTCGCGGCGGACTTCACGGGCGGCGACAACGGCACGATGGCCTTGGAGCTCGAGCAGTTCGACGCCCGCTGGCTCGGCGATCTGATCGATGTCCCCGGTCCGTCGTGGCAGTTGCAGCACCTGAAATTCACGGGCGGCCTGCAGGACGGTAAATTGAAATTCGATCTCGCGGCGCGCGCGCTGATCGCGCTCACGCCCCAGTCGGCGCAGGTCGCCCTGGTCGCGACGGGCGACGGCACCGGCGTGCGACTCACCCAGCTGCAGATGGTCGAAGGCGAACGCGTGCTCGCCCAGGCGCAGGGTCGGCTTCCGCTCGTCTGGGACCAGCGGAAGCCGTCGCACGTGCAATTCGACCTCGATGCGCCGCTCGATTTTCACGCCACGACCGAACCCTCCTCGCCGCTCTGGGCGGCGCTCGGCGACAGCTTCGGCCTCGATCTCGGCGGCCCGACGGCGCAAATCGAGCTGAGCGGCAGCGGCCGCCGGCCGGTCGGCGTGCTGCGCCTGGCGGTCGAGCGCATCGCGCTGGAGAAAGGACGGACGAAATTCTCGCTGCCCGCGATCGAGAAGCTCGCGGTGACGGCGCACGCCGATCGGGATCAGCTTTCGCTCGACCAGCTCAGCGCCCAGATCGACGGGCAGCCGCTGCAGGCGAGTGGAC
>CALFNJ010000431.1 GCA_937902865.1 uncultured Opitutaceae bacterium | reverse complement strand
AGCCATCTCGGCGCGGCGCAGGATCCGTTAGTGATCGAAGGCGACGAGTACGACAGCGCGTTTTTCGCTCCGCGGCGCACGTTCTTCCCCTCCGCGCCGCACATCGCGGTGCTGAACAATCTCGAGTTCGACCACGCCGACATCTTCCGGGACCTCGCCGACGTGCAGCGCACCTTCAGCCACCTGACGCGCATCGTGCCGCGCCATGGCTGCATCGTGCTCAACGGGGACGACGACAATCTCCGCGCGCTGGGTCCGACGCCGTGGACGCAGGTTGTGCGGGTGGGCACGGGCGAGGGGAACGACGTTCGCATCGTCGATTTCGCGGAGTCGGGAGCGGGCGTCCGTTTCCGTCTGCTGTGGCGGGGACAGCCCTGGGCCGAAGTGAAATGGTCGCAGCCCGGCCTGTTCAACGCGCGCAACGCGGCGATGGCGGCGACCGCGGCAGGATTGTCCAAGGTGGAGCGGGTTGACCCCAACACGCTGGCCGCGCCCGCCCTTCAAAATGGGGTGGCGACCTCCCGGTCGCCGGACGCGACGGGGACGTCGCATCCCCAGCAATCTCGATCCGTCCAAGCCAACGCGTTGGGGTCAACGCGTTCCACCTTCGACCCGACCTGGTTGAAGCTCGATGCGCTGGCGAAGTTTCGGGGCGTGAAGCGGCGCCAGGAAGTGCTGGTGGCGAATCCGCGGCTGACGGTGATCGAGGATTTCGGACATCACCCGACGGCGCTGGCGGAGACGCTGCAGTCGTTCCGCGCGCGTTTTCCGAAGGCGATTCTCACGGCGGTCTTCGAGCCCCGCAGCAACACGGCGCGGACCAAGGCGCTGCAGGCCGGCTTCATGCGCGCGCTGGCGCAGGCTGACGAAGTCTATCTCGGCGCGGTGAGCCGCGCGGAAAAACTGGCGGAGAGCGAACGCTTCGATCCTGAGGCGGTGTCGCAGCATCTGGAAACCCAGGGAGTTGACGCGGCGACGGCGCCGACGAACGCCGAGCTCCTGCAGAAGCTGCAGGCGGCCACGCTCGGGGGCGGCAGTGGCAGCGAGCCGCGCGTCGTGGTGTTTTTCACGAACGGGAGCTTTGACGGGATCATTGGGAAGTTCGTGGCGGCGGCGAAGGGGTGAGGGAATTTTCGATTTTGGATTCTCGATTTTCGATTTCGATCCGAACGGGGTCGGGCGCGATTCGGGTCGAACGTTCAACGTCCAACGCTCAACATCCAACGTTCAACTCGGAATTCGGAGACAAGGCCGGTGTATTTCCGTCGTTGAATGTTCAACGTTGAACGTTGGACGTTGAACGTTCGGCTCGACCTCCGCGCTTCAATCGATCGTGGGACGTTGCGGGGGGCAATAATCCGCTTTGCCGCTTGCTCGGGGGGACCCTTTGGGGAAGGGTTTTGTCCTTATTACCCTATGAAATGGCGACTTGCTGACATTGGCGGTGGAATCGGCGGTCTGATGGCGGGGCTCTCGCTCCTGGTGTTTGGGGCCACAGCCGTTACGGCGGCCCAGACGCCGCCGCCTCCGCTGGCGAGCGAGTACGCGGGGGTGCTGGCCAAGGTGTTTCCCTCCATCGTGCGGATCGAGGCGATCCGGCTCCAGCCGAGCGACGGGCGCCTGACCAAGGCCTGGGTGGGCGGCAGCGGTTCGATCATTTCGCCGGAAGGCTACGTGCTCACCAACTGCCACGTGGCGGAGGACGCGGACTATTACCGCTGCTACCTTTACGACGGTGAGCTGATCGAGGCCCGCCGCATTGGCGTCGATGCGATGACGGATCTCGCGGTCTTGAAGCTCGATCTCACGCAGCGCGCCAAGAACGCGGCGCCGCTCCCCGTCGCGACGTTCGGCGATTCGGATTATCTCGTGGCGGGCAACGCGGTCTTCGCGCTCGGCAGCCCGGGCTTCCTCTCGCAGTCGAGCACGCGCGGCATCGTGGCGAATCCCTCGCTCGTCCTGCCGGAGCAGACCGCCGGCAAGATGATCCTCAAGGGCGAGGACGTCGGCATGCTGGTGCGCTGGATCCTGCACGACGCGACGATCTTCGGCGGCAACAGCGGCGGTCCGCTGATCAACGCGCAGGGCGAGGTGATCGGCATCAACGAAATCGGCGTCTTCAATCTCAGCGGCGCGATTCCCTCCAACCTGGCCCGCGGCGTGGCCGAGCAGCTCATCAAGCAGGGCCATGTGATCCGCGGCTGGTCGGGCCTGACCGTGCAGGAACGCCTCGAATCGGCCGGCAAGGGCGCGGGCGTGTTCGTGGCCGACGTCGAGCCGGATTCCCCGGCGGCGAAGGCGGGATTCGTGGCGGGCGACGTCATCCTCGCCGCCGACGGCCATGCGATCGAGGGCGAGAAGGAGAAGGCCGTGGCTCATTTCTATCGGCTCGAGACCGGCCGCCTGCCGGGCAATGAATTTGTCATCGATTACGAGCGCGACGGGAAGCGCCAGACCGCGCGCTTCAAGCTCGCGCAGCGCGAGCCGGCGGAAGGTGACGACGTCGAGCTGCGCGCCTGGGGCGCCGTGGTGCGCGATCTCACCCGCGGCCTGGCGCGCGAGGAACGCCTGCCCGACCAGCGCGGTGTGTGGCTCGAGAACATCCGCCCCGGCGGCCCGAGCGGGCAGGCGGAGCCGGATCTGCGGCGGCAGGACGTGCTCATCGCAGTCGACGGCCAGCCGGTCGGCACGGTGGCGGAGCTCAAGGCCCTGACCGAGAAACTCATTCCCGACGACTCGACCGGCATGCGTCCCGTGCTCGCGAGCGTCCGCCGCGACGGCGCGGTGCTCAGCTCGGTGGTGGAGCTGCGGCTGAGCAATCCGCGCAGCCGCACGCCGACGGCGCCGAAAGCCTGGCTCGGCATCGCCTCGCATCTGCTGACGCCGAAACTCGGCACGCGCCTCGGGATCAAGTCCGAGGGCGGGGCACGGGTGACGCGCATTTATCCCGGCACGAAGGCGGAGACCTCCGGCCTGCAGGTCGGCGACGTGATCCTGGCGCTCGACGGTAACGAGGTGACGGCGCGTCGCCAGGAGGACGCCGACGTGCTCGCGCGGATGATCCGCCAGTACAAGATCGGCACCGAGGCGGTCTTCTCCCTCTGGCGCGATGGCAAGAAGATCGACCTGCCAGTGGCGCTCGAAACCCAGCCGACGCCGGCGGGTGAACTCCCGTACTGGGAGGACGACAAGCTGGAATTCGAAGTGCGGGAAGTCGCATTCGACGACCGCATCCGCCTGCAGATTCCGGCGGCGGCGAAGGGCGTGCTCGTCGCCTCGGTGGTGCGCGCCGGCTGGGCCTATCTCGCGGGCCTGCATCCGGACGATCTTCTCGTCGAGGTGGACGGGAAGAAAGTGACCAATATCGACGAGGTGCGGCAGGAGCGTGACGCGGCGGCCGCGCGCGGCGCCGAGTGGCTCGTCCTCCTGGTGCAGCGTCGCGGAGAAACTCTGTTCGTCGAAATCAGCCTGAAACCGTTGAAGCCGGCCAAATCATGAAATCGAAATCCCTGTTCCCCCTTCTTTCCCTGACGCTCACGGCCGCACTGCTGGCCCCGCTGCCGACCCGCATGGCGGCGGCGACCGAGGCGGAGGCGGCGGCCGGCCGCTCGCTGGTGAAGCGCTATGCCGACACGATCGTCTCGATCGAGATGGTGGTCGTGGTGAAGACCGGCGGGGAACGCGGCTCGCAGTCCCGCGAGGTCAAGCGCGAGACGAACGGCACGATGATCGCGGCGAACGGACTGACGGTGACCTCGCTCTCGCTGATCGACCCGCGGGCCGCGGCGGGCGGGCGGGCCGCCGACGGTCCGGAGACGGAATTCAAGGAAGTGAAGCTGCGCCTCGCGGATAACAGCGAGGTGGCGGCGCAGGTGGTGCTGAAGGACTCGGATCTCGATCTCGCGTTCATCGCCCCCGAGAGCGAGGCCGCGGCGGCGGGTCACACCTTCGCGTTCGTGAAGCTGGAGGACGCGGCCGAGCCGACCGTGCTCAGCAATTACTATGAAATCACCCGGATGCCGAAGACGCTGCAGCGGACCCCGATCGTGCAGATGAGCACGGTGGTCGGCATGATCGAGCGGCCCCGGCGCTTCGTGCTCGTGACGGAGCAGACGCCGGGCTGCCCGGTGTTCGACCCGCAGGGCAAGGTGCTCGGCATCAGCGTGTATTACTCCTCCGGCGGCCGGCAGGTCGCGAACATGATCCTGCCCGCGACGGATGTCGCCGATATGGCGAAACAGGCGATGCTGGCGAAGCCGGATAATCCGGGAAAAGCGGCAGCCAACGAAACGGCGCCGGCGGAGCAGCCGAAGACCTGAGGGGACCGGATGGTCGGAGGACCGGAGGACCGGAAGGCCGGATGGTCGGATTAGGGTAGGGCGGGTCTTTGACCCGCTGGTTCGGATTCGAGCCGGTTTCGCACAGAGGCGCAGAGCGCACAGAGGTCGGATGCTTTTTAAGAGCTGACTGACTCGTGCCGAGCGAGCGGGTCGGAGACCCGCTCTATTTGGCCAGGAGGTGGAGCGCGTTGTCACTAACGCGCTGTTCGCTCCGTCGACGAATTTTCTTCGACGGAGGTTTCAACGCATTGGGGGCAACGCGTTCCACCTCGAAAAGGACGGGCGGGCCGCCCGTCCCTACCTTTTCGGAAGACGGATCGTCTCCGTTCCTGATTCCCTGAGTTCCAGATAAAGCCGCTCAGAGCTTTTCGTTCGCGATCTTTTCCGCGCGCTTCGCGTCGGCCAGGCCGGGGCTGTTGTGGACGGAAAAGCCGGTGACGTTTTTCAGCACGAAGGTGGCGGCGCCGGGAGCGTGGGGGAGCTTGGCGGCGTCGAAGGCGGCGTCGGTGACGTCGTCGAGCTGCACCACGGTGCGCAGATCTTCCTTGTTCGCGCGGAATTCGATGTGGCTGACGTCGAGATTCTTCACGTGGCGGGCGAACATGCCCCACGACGGCGTGATGCCATGGAAGGAGGGCTCGGGATACTGTTTCTGCGCGGCCTCGTCGTCGGGAACCTCGCGCTCGGCCTGGGCGGCGGTGCCGCCGCCGACGTAGTCGATGAAGATGTTGCTGAGCGAGACGTCCTCGATCGCGTGGCCGGGCAGGCCGAGGATGAGGATGCCGCTCTGGCTGGCGACGTTGTGCGCGACGACGTTGTCGATCTTGATCCGGCGGGCGGCGCCGATGGCGATCGGGTCGGGTCCGCGGAGACGGGCGCCGAGACGGAGGTAGATCGGCGCATTCTGGATGCCGCGCATCGTGAGATTCGTGACGGTGATATCCTCCAGGAGGCCGCCGTCGACTTCCTCGAGGGCGAAGCCGCGGCAGTGTTCGAACACGCAGTTGGAGATGGTGATGTTGCGGAAGCCGCCGTTGGCCTCGGTGCCGCACTTGATGCGGCCGGTGCCGCCGTCGGGGAAGACTTTGCGCTGGCGGGTGCCGTCGAGGAACGTGCCCTCGTCGAAGCCGCTCACCTGGCAAT
>CALFNJ010000430.1 GCA_937902865.1 uncultured Opitutaceae bacterium | reverse complement strand
TCTTCCCCGCGCTGGCCCTCCTGATCACCCTCTACCGCCTGCTGTCCGATACGGAGGACGGGCTCTTCCTCTCTCACGCCCTGCCTTCCCGCCACCTCACCGCTCGCTCCTCCTCCATGGTCTCCTCGGCCGACCTCCTGCTCGCTCCCGGAACTCCTTCGTCGACACCGGCGCCGGAGGCTGCGCTGGAGTCGCCGGCGTGGCCCGTGAACATCCTCGGGGTGACGTTCGATCCGCTGACGCTCGCCGGCGCGGCGGATCGGATCGAGCGCATGGTGACGGAGCGGCAGCCGCGTTACGTCGTGACGCCCAATGTCGATTTTCTCGTGCAGGCGCAGCGCGATCCCGAGCTGCATCAGATCCTCGGCCAGGCCCATCTGGTGCTCTGCGACGGCAAGCCGCTGGTCTGGGCCTCGCACTGGCTCGGCAACCGACTGCCGGGCCGGGTCGCGGGATCGGATCTCGCACCGCTCCTGCTGGAGCGGGCCGAACGTAATCGGTGGAAAATCTTTCTCCTCGGCGGCGCGGCCGGTGTGGCGGCGGAAGCGGCCCGGCGGCTGAACGAGCGCCACCCTGGACTCCCGGAGGTGCAGCATTATTCGCCTCCGTATGCGCCGCTGGAGCGCATGGACCACGCGGAGATCGTCCACCGCATCCGCGCCGTGGAGCCCGATCTCGTGCTCGTCTGCTTCGGCTGTCCGAAACAGGAGAAATGGATCTTCCGTCATCATCGTGACGTGGGCGCTCCGGTGATGATCGGCGCCGGCGGCACGGTCGACTTCCTCGCTGACCGGCTGAAACGCGCGCCCCACTGGATGCGGCGCACGGGCACGGAATGGCTTTTCCGCCTCTGGCAGGAGCCCCGGCGGCTGTTTCGCCGCTATGCGGATGACGTGGTCCGCTTTTTCCCCGCGCTGCTCGCCCAGCGCCGGCAGCTCCCAACGACGACCGTCGACCATGACGCGGAGACCACCATCTCCCAATGCACCTCCACGTCGTACGGCCTCCGCATCCAGGCGGCCGGTGGCCTGCAAAACGCGGCGTTGCGGCGGGGACCAGAGGACTGGGCAAAACTCCTGCAGCGCTCCGAAATTTCCGGACATTGCGTCGTCGACCTTGCGGACGTGCGCGCGATCGACAGCACCGGGCTCGCCTTCCTTGCGCATTGGCAGCGCCGCCTCGCGGGGGCGCGGCGCAATTTGATCCTCTTGCGCCCGAGCCGCGCCGTCCGCTCGGCACTGGCTGAGCTCCATCTGACGGATCACTTCATCATCGCCGAGGATGGACCCGCTCGCTCCGAGGTAGGGACGGGCACCCTGCCCGTCCGCTTCGACTCCGCCGATCCCCGAGCCCGGACCCGCGGGCCGCGCGTCCCTACCTTCGATCAATCTCCTTCTCGCCTGTCGCAGAAAGGAGCCGTGGAAAAATGAAAATCGCGCTTTCCACCTCCGTCATGCAACGCGGCCGCTCCGGCGTCGGCCAATACGTGCTGTCCCTGGTCCGGGCGTTTCTGCCGGCCGCGGCGGAGCACGAGTTCACGCTGTTCGTCCTGGAGGAGGACCTGCCCCTCTTTGCGTTCGCCCGCGATGCGATGCGGATCGAGTCGGTGCCCGAGAGCCACCGTTCGCCGGTGCGGAACATCCTCTGGCATCAGACCGTGCTGCCGGACCTGCTGCGCTACCGCGGCATGGACGTGCTCCACATCCCTAGCTACCGCCGCATGCTCTGGTCGCGCCCCTGCGCGATGGTCTCGACCATCCATGACCTCGCGCCTTTTCACGTGCCGGGGAAATACGACGCCGCCCGGATGTTCTACGGCCGGGTGGTCGCGCGCCAGCTTGCGCAACGTCAGGATGAGCTCATCGCCGTCAGCCAGGTCACGGCGCGCGACCTCGAAACCGATTTCCAGATGCCACGCGAGCACGTCACCGTGATCCCCAACGGAATCAATCACGAGCGGTTCCACCCCGGTTCAGCCGAGGCGGCCCGCCGCGCGGTCTGCATCCCGCACGGCGTGACCGGCCCGTTCTTCCTCTATGTCGCACGGCTCGAGCATCCGGCGAAAAACCACGCCCGGCTGATCGAGGCGTTCTCCCGCTACAAGGCGGCGAGCGGCTCGCCCTGGCAGCTCGTGCTCGCGGGCAGCGACTGGCACGGCGCAGAAACGATTCACCAGCTGATCGCGGCCTCGCCCTTCGCCCAGGACATCCATGCGCTCGGCTTCGTCGGCGCGGAGGAGCTGCCCGACTGGTATCGGGCCGCCGATGCGTTTGTGTTTCCGTCGCTCTACGAAGGCTTCGGCCTGCCGCCCATCGAGGCGATGGCCTGCGGGTGCCCGGTGCTGAGCTCGCCCCGCGGGGCCCTCGCGGAGACGATCGGCAACGCCGCCGGCCGGCTGGAGCCCGAGGACGTGGCGCAGATCGAGCGCCAGCTGGCCCGCATCGCCAGCGAACCGGAGTGGCGCGCCCAATTGCGGGCGGCCGGACTCGTCCGCGCGGCAAACTTCACCTGGGAGGCCGCGGCGGCCTCGACCTTTGGCGTGTACGCGCGAGCCGCGCGACGACACTGGAATCGCAGCCTGTCGCAGAACTCCGGGACCGATGCCCCTTTTTCCTCCGTCGGCACCCAGAGTCTGAACCTCGCCTCCTCCGATCGCCACGCTTCCTATTCCCATGAAACCGGACGCTGATAGCGGCCAGCCTCCTGCCCCTCGCTCCTCGGGAGAAGCGCCACGCGCCACTCACGGCCATGGCCACGGACATAGTCATGGTCACGGACCCGGCCATGCGCGCGGACACGCCGCCGGTGCAGGCTCCGCACCTTCGACGCCAGCTGCACCCGTGCATGCGAAGCCGCGGGAGAAAATCACGGGACGGCAGCACAGCCTGAAACTCGCCGCCGCGTCGGCCGCCGCGGCTGGTCCGGAGGTGCTCGGCGAAGGCAGCCCGCTCGCCACGGCCGGAGAGCCGCTGCGCATCCTGCTCGTCGAGGACAGTCTTCCGGACGTCGAGATGATCCGCCACATTCTCGGAGAGGCCGGCCGGGAGGTCGCCCTCGTCGCCGTGGAGACGCGCGAGGCATTCGAGGCGGAGCTGAACCGCCGCCCACCGCAGATCATCCTTTCGGATTACTGGCTGCCGACGTTCAACGGCAGCAAGGCGCTGGAGATTTCCAAGCGCGTCGCGCCGCAGATTCCGTTCATCTTTGTCACCGGCGTGCTCGGCGAGGAGGTCGCGATCGAGATGCTCAAGGAAGGCGCGACCGACTACGTGCTGAAAAACCGCCTGTCCCGCCTCGCGCCCGCCGTCAGCCGCGCGCTCCGGGAATCGGAGCAGCGGCGGGAGCGCGAGCAGGCCGAGGAAAAGCTCCGCCGGTCCCACGACCAGTTGCGCGCGCTGACTGGACATCTCCAGATCGTTCGCGAGGAGGAACGCACCCGCATCGCGCGCGAGGTGCACGATGAGCTTGGTCAGGCGCTTACAGGTCTGAAGCTCGACCTTGCCTGGCTCGCGGGAAAAGTGCCGGGCACGAAGGTGCTCCAGGAGAAGGTCAAATCGATGTCGGCCCACATCGACGAAACGATCCACGCCATCCGCCGCATCGCCACCGAGCTGCGTCCGGGCGTGCTCGACAGTCTCGGGCTTGCCGCCGCCGTGGAATGGCAGGCCGCGGATTTCCAGGAGCGCACGGGCATCCGCTGCGAGGTGAAGATCGACGTCTCCCCCGAGGCGGCGCCGGATCAGGAGCTGAGCACGGCGTGCTTCCGGATTTTTCAGGAGACGCTCACCAACATCATCCGCCACGCGGAGGCGACGCGCGTCGAGGTCCATCTGGCGCAGAATGAGCGCGAGCTGATGCTCAGCGTGCGCGACAACGGCCGCGGCATTTCCGAACGCGAGATCGTGCACGCCCGCTCGATCGGACTGATCGGCATGAAGGAGCGCGCCGCGCAGGTGGGCGGCGAGGTGTTCTTCTTCGGCCTTCCCGGGCGTGGCACGACCGTCACGCTGCGCGTGCCGTTGCACGCGCCCGCCGCCGTCGCGGAGAGCCCGGCGCAGCCATGAACATTCTCATCGCCGACGATCACGCGGTGGTCCGCCAGGGTCTGAAACAGATCCTGAAGGAGGCGTTTTCCCGCGCCGTGTTTGGCGAGGCCTCCGACTCGGCGCAGGTGCTCGAGCGCGTCTGGAAGGAGCCGTGGGATATCGTCATCCTCGATCTCACGATGCCCGGCCGCAGCGGGCTCGAGGTGCTCAAGGAAATCAAGCAGGCGCATCCCGCGCTGCCCGTGCTGATGCTGAGCATGCATCCCGAGGACCAGTTTGCCGTGCGCCTGCTCAAGGCCGGCGCCGCGGGTTACATGACGAAGGAAAGCGCGCCCGACGCGCTGGTCGGCGCGGTGCGCAAGGCGATCGGCGGCGGCCGCTACATCAGCTCGACGCTGGCGGACAAGCTCGCGTCCTTCCTCGTCAACGACGTCGAGGTCGCCCCGCACGAGACGCTCTCAGAT
>CALFNJ010000429.1 GCA_937902865.1 uncultured Opitutaceae bacterium | reverse complement strand
GCTGGTTCCTGCTCTCCTGGGGCATCTTCGTCCTGTTCTATGCGGGCGGCTACTATTACGGCGCCAGCTCGCGCTACGCGGTGATCTCCTCCGCGTCCGTCGCGCTGCTGATGGGGATCGGAGCCGCCGCCCTGGTCCAGGGTCTGCGCCGCTGGCCTGCGGTCCTCGCCACCGTCGGCGTGGCGCTCCTGCTCAACTGGATTTCGGCCATGGATTATGTCCCGACGCTCGGACGCGAATCCAACGAGGCGCGCGCGGATATCAACTTCGTCCACGAGGCCGCCTCCAAGCTGCCTTCCGGCTCGCTGATCGTGGCGATGGATCCGTGCCTCTGGACCATGCTCGATCGCAACTCCGCCCAGTATGTCACGGTCGAAACCCAGCTGCATCACGACCTGCTCAACCTCTCCTCCCAATACCCCGGGGGAATTTATCTCCACTGGGACTACTGGGTGAATTGCCAGCCCGACCTGGCCGAGCTCTGGCGCAAGATCGTGGTCGAGATGCATGCGCCCATTGTTCTCCAGACCCAGGCCGAGGGCGCCAAGCTGGCGATCTTCCGCCTCGATACACCCGGTGCGATCAAGGACGCCATCGCCGCCAACCAGCCCCGTCCCGGAGGCAAGCCACCGCCGCTCGATCCCGATGATGCCGCCGCCGAGGCCGCCGGGCTCCGTCCCGCCGCCGCGACGACAACCAGCGCCGCGCCTGCCGCGCCATGAGCCGCCTTTATTCATGGACCCGCTTCGCCGGCCGCACCCTCGCCGCCGGCGCGGGCGTGGAAAGCACGCCGACGAAGCTCATGTTCGTCGTCACGAAGCGCTGCCATTCCCGCTGCGTCTACTGCGATATCTGGAAGGTGAAGGACACGCCCGGCGCCCTCGATGCCGAGCTCTCGCTCGCCGAGGTGCAGGCCGTCGCGCAGGCCAATCCGTTTCTCCAATGGATCGACTTCACCGGCGGCGAGCCGACCGACCGTCCGGACTTTGTCGCGGTCGTCCAGGCCTTCGCCGCCGCCTGCCCGGACCTGCTTCTCGTCCATTTTCCGACGAACGGCATCGCCACGAAACGGATCCGCGAAGCCGTGCAGGAGCTGCGCCGCACGGTGCCGGCGCGCCTGATCGTCACGGTGTCGATCGATGGCCCGCCCGAGCTGAACGATCGCCTGCGGGGCATCCGTCACGACTTCGCCCACGCCGTGGACACGTTCGCCGCCGTGCGCGCCTTGCTCGGCCCGGAAAACACCTATGTCGGCATGACCCTGCACGGCCACCGCGGTTCCTGCGGCCGGACGACGTCGGTCCTGGCCGAGGAAACCTTCGCCGCCGTCAACGCCGCCCTCGCCGAGCGTGGCGAGGCGCCGATCACCTGGGGAACGTTCCACATGAACATTCCCCATCTTTCGCAGCATTACTACGGCAACCAAGCGAACGCGGCGAAGGATGGCTTCGGCGGACCCGAGCACCGCGCCGAGATCGCCGCGACGCTCCACGCCGCCGCCGCGCGTTCGAAGAACGGCACGCCGCTGCCCATGCAGGCGATCGAGCGGATTTATCGCGCCGAGGCCCAGCGGTATCTTGCCACGGGTCGCACCCGGATCGCCTGTTCGGCGCTGCTGTCCACCGCCTATCTGTCCGAACGCGGCGAGGTCTATCCTTGCACGATTTGGGACAAGCCGCTGGGCAACGTCCGCGACACCGGCTACGCTCTGATGCCCATCATCACCTCCGCCCGGCAGCGCGGCATCCGCCGGGCCGTGGCCGAGGGCAAGTGCCCCAACTGCTGGACGCCCTGCGAGGCGCATCCCGCCATCATGGCATCCCCGCTCCGCGCCGGTCTCGCGCTCGCCACCGGCCGCTAGCTTCGGTTTTTCATGCCCATCCCCCACGTCCCTCCCGCCCTCAAGGCCCGGCTGCTCTTCTGGTCCGTCGTCGTGGCGGTTCCCCTCGCTTCGTTCCTCTCGTTCTCGGTCCAGCCGCTGGCCGGCAAGCTCCTGCTGCCCGTGCAGGGCGGCGCCGCGCCGACCTGGTTGGGCACGATGGTGTATTTTCAGGCGGCCCTGCTCGCCGGCTACGGTTGGGCGGCCTGGCTGCTGCGCCGGCCGATTCTGACGCAGGTCGCGGCGACGGGCGGGCTCTGCCTGATCGCGATGATCTGCAGCCGGCTGTCGGCGGTGGCGCAAAGCGAGTGGACCGGCTTTGGCGGCGTGCTCCTGTCGCTGACGCGCGGGACTTTTCCCGCGATGGTCCTGCTCTTCAGCGTCGGCCCCCTGATGCACGGCTGGCTGCGTCGCGGCGGCCGGGAGGTGCCTTACTTCCTTTACGCCTATTCCAACGCCGGTGGACTCGCCGCCGTCCTGCTCTATCCTTTCCTCATCGAGCGCAAGGTCGGGCTCTCCGATCAGACCTTCCTCTGGTACGGACTGCTCTGCGCCCTGGTCGCCATCGTCGGCGTGGCCGGGCTCGTCGTCATGCGCGCGGAGGAATCCGATTCGGGCTTAGCCGAGGACGGGGCCGCGGAATCGATTTCCCCCGGCCGGATTCTCGCCTGGATCGGGCTCAGCGCCTTGCCGTGCGCGGCGATGCTCGGCGCCACGCATCATCTCACGGCGGAGATCGGCTCCTCGCCCATTGCCTGGGTCGGGCCGTTCGGCGCCTTTCTCTTCAGCCTGCTCGTGATTTTTTCCGGCGTCTGGCAGCCGCGCTACACGCTGGTCTGCCTCGGCTGGCTCGCGGTCAGCCTGACCTGCTTCATGATGACGAAGGGCGTCACCAATGCCACGGTCGAAGGCTGGTCCGCCTTCTGGCTGCTCTCGCTCAGCGCCGCCGGCAGCTTCTTCGGCAACGGCCTCCTGCACGAGCTCCGCCCGGCTCACCGCTTCGCGTTTTTCTATCTCATGCAGGCCGCTGGCGGCGTGCTCGGGGGGCTGTTCGTCAGCCTGGTTGCGCCCTCGCTGTTTCTCCGCCCGTCGGAGTTTCTCTTCCTGTCGTCCATTCTGCTCACGCTCGGCGTGCTCCGGCTGCTGCGTCAGCGCGAGGTGCTGCCGGTGGTCGTCATCCTGCTGGTCGTGCTCACCCCCATCATGGGCGTGGCGTGGAAGCAGACCAAGGACGGCGACAACATGTCCCTGAGCGTCCGCCGGCTGCGGAACATCTACGGCTGCATGCTGCTGGAGTTCCGGCCGGGTGCGACGATCCTCTCCAACGAGACGACGGTCCACGACTCGCAGATGACCGGTGACGCGGCCGCGCGCCGCCATCCCACGCTCTACTACAGCGAAAGCTCGGGCGTCGGCCGCTCGATCGAGGAGTTGCAGAAGCGGCGTCCGTCGATCCGGATCGCCGCGGTCGGCCTCGGCGCCGGCACGCTCGCCGCCTACGCGCGGCCGGAGGACACGGTTGATTTCTGGGACATCGATCCCAAGGCGATCCGGGTCGCCCGCGATTTTTTCACTTACGTGCCGGATGCCCTCGGGCAGGTCCACATCACGCAGGCGGATGGCCGCAAGGGGCTGGAGGCTTCCAAGGATGACTACGACCTGATCGTCATCGATGCGTTCAGCGGTGACGCCATTCCCGCCCACCTCATGACGCGCGAAGCGCTCGCCGTCTATTTCCGCCACCTGGAAAAGCGCCAGGGCATTCTCGCGATCCACACGTCCAACAGCTACAGCACGCTGTTCCCGATCGTGGGCGCCACCGCCTATGAATCGCTGCGCTGGTCCACCCTGAGCGTGCTCACGGAGATCTCGAGCACGACGCCGACGCGCGACTGGGACGCCGACGGCCGCGCGAGCCAGTATCTGCTGCTCTGCCGGCCGAACCAGTTGAAGGACGTGGCCAGCTGGGTGCCCGCCGAGGAAGATGGCGGCCGGGTCAAACGGACCGTCATGGAGGATGAGCCGCTCCCGCCCGGCCGCGCGGTGATCTGGACTGACGACGGTCACGCCGCTCTCGACGCCCTCGACCTGCGGCGCTACCTGTTCGGCCGATGAGCCCGGACGAGCCGTCTCC
>CALFNJ010000428.1 GCA_937902865.1 uncultured Opitutaceae bacterium | reverse complement strand
GTCGGGACGATGCTCCACCCGGAGATAATCATACGGATTACCGGTATCCCAGAACGACGCCTGTGGCGCCACGCCGGTGGGGATTTTCGCGCCGAGCGCATAGCTCGTGTAAAGGTACAGCTTGGTCTGGAAGAGCAGGGCGGAAAGCAGGCCGGTGTTTCCCATCAGCGGAGTGTGCGTCGCCAGCACGAGATACGACCCTTCGATGCGGAAGCGGCCCGACTTGATCGCGGGCGGATCGGCTTCGATCTCCTCGACCTCGGTCGTTTCGAACACATGGCTGCCGTTGCCCGGGATGCGGCGGAGCAGTTCGGCGAGATACTTGCGCGGATGAAAGATCGCCTGATGGGGAAACTTGATCCCAGGTGTGCCGAAGAGCGGCACTGCGGGTAACGCCACCGCGGGAATGCCGAGCTCACGCGCCAAGGCGGCTTCCTGCTCGAACTCCTCGCGATCCGAGTCGCGGACTGCGCCCAGTCGGGCATGGAGATAGCCAGGGACCCAGTGGAAATCGCAGGCGATGTCCTTTTTCCGGATCAGCGAGACAATCTGATCGATCGCTGCGGCGCCCGCATCCCAGACCGCGCGTGCGGTGTCGTTGCCAAAAGTCTTCGCGAGCTGGCGAAGCCGTCGGTCGGTGACGGAGGTCAGATGCGCCGTCGTGTGTCCCGTGTCCACGCCGGCGCAGTGGTCGCGTTCAACCAGCGCCACGGTTTTGCCGGCCTGCTTGAGGAGATATGCGGCGGTGATGCCAGTGATGCCTCCGCCCACGACGATCGCATCGATCTGATAATTCCGATCGAGCTTCCCAAACGTGGGGAGCGCCGCCGATTCGATCCAATGCGAGGCGGTATTCACGGCGCGGGTTTCCGGTGATGGCTCGGTCAGTGAATCAGAGCGTCGTGCTCCGCATCACCTTGTCCGTGGCTTCCTGCACGCGTCGCCAGGCCGCCGCGGCGCTGTCCCGCATCTGGTTCCACGTCTCGGCATTGGCGCTGCTCAACTGACTGACCTTGAACTGCAGGTCGGAGCGGGCGTCGGTCAGCTCCTTCATCGCCACATCCCAATCCTTGACTGACGTCTCCGGCAACGAGGCGCGGCGGGCGTTGAGCTGCTCGATCTGGGTGTCGGTGCCGTTGGCCAGGCGCTCGAGCACGGCGGAGAAATCGGCCCGGCGGGCGTAGGTGTAGTCGGTGATCGCGCCCCATGGAGACAACGCCGTCGCCGAGGAAATCGGCGCCACCGTGCCGGTGGTCGGCGTCAACGGCTGGGCCGGGGACGGCGGTTGCGCCGGCGCCGGCAGAGTGGCCGGGGTCGCCGAGGAGGCGGGAGCGGACGGTGTGACGGCCTCCGCTGCGACGGCCTGGGCGCGATTGCGGCAGCCCAGGGAAAGCAGAACCGTCACGGCGAGAGCCGGAAGCAGCATCGGACGGAAGCGAAGAGGGTGCATGGGAGGAGTGGTTTGATCAGACCCCGCGACTGACCCGCAGAAAGGCCGCGAGTTGCGGCCAATCGAATCGCGGAATGCGGGTTGCGGGATGCGGAATCGCTAACCGCGGCATTTGTCTCGCCACGTCTGACCACGCTGGCAGAGGGCGCCTTCGGACCTTCGTGTCCGGGGTAGGGGCGTTCCTTGCGGACGCCCATTCGCAGGGCCAACCGGGAGACCGGGCGTCCATGAAGAACGCCCCTACGCCAATCCGCATGCCGCAATTCTCCTCAGAATTGCGACCGGAACAGCCCGAAGAAGTGATCCGCCAGCTTGATGAAGATCGAGCGGTTCCGGAATTCCTCGAGCGAAAGCGGACGCGAGTGGCGGAGGTCGTCCTCGAAGGCCTGCAGATGGGTGCGGGCGACATCACGGTCGAGGACGTTGAGCGCCACCTCGTCGTTGATGCTGAAGGAACGGTTGTCGAAATTCGCGGAGCCCACGGTCACGAGCACGTCGTCCACCACCATCGTCTTCGCGTGGTACATCGCGGGCAGGTATTCGTAGAACTCGACCCCGGCGGCGAGGAGCTTGCCCCAGCGCGAGCGGGAGACGGCCCGGCCGATGCGGGAATCGTTGATCGCCGGCACGATGATGCGCACGCGCACGCCGCGCTGGCGGGCGGCGACGAGCATGCTGATCGCGAGATCGTCGGGCACGAAGTAGGCGTTGCCGATCTCGATCGATTTCCGCGCGGCGGCGATCGCGCAGAGATAGGACAGGCGGACATTCTCCGTGCCTTCCCCGGGGCCGCTCTTGATGCACTGCGCGAGGCTGTTGCCCTGCGGGCTGATCTTGGGGAAATAATCTTCGCCCTGCAGCAACTTGGTCGTGGTCTGAAGCCAGTTGGCGGCGAACACGGCCTGCATCTGCCGCACCACCGGGCCTTCCACGCGCACCTGGGTCTCGCGCCAGACCTTAGTGGAGTCGGCGTTGCCGAGCCAGTGGTCATCGATGCACATGCCGCCGGTGAAGCCGATCTTGCCGTCGACGATCAGGAGCTTGCGATGGGTGCGGTGGCTGATGTTGGGCTTAATGTCGTACCAGTGCGCGCGGCCGTAGGTCACGAGCTCGATGCCCGCCTGCTCCATGCGCACGCGGTCCTCGTGGCGGAATTTCAGCGTGCCCATGCCGTCCATCAGCACGTGCACCTTCACGCCGCTGCGCGCCCGTTCGCTCAGCGCCTCGATGAACTCGTCGCTGATCTTGCCCGGCGCCCAGATGTACGTCTCGAGGGTGATCGTGCGCTGCGCGCCCCGGATGGCCTCGAGCATCACCGGGAAGAACTTGTCGCCGTTGATCAGTGTCTGGACCGAGTTGCCGGAGGAGAAATCCGCGCCGAGCAGCGGCCCGAGCGTGTCGGGAAATGTCGCGGACTGCGGACCGAAGTTCGCCTGGATCGGCACCTGCAGGCGATGGGCGGACGTGTACCAGAAATACGCTCCGCAACCCAGCACCACCCAGAGCAGAATCCACCAGCGCGAGCGGTGCAGGGAGGATGTGGCGCGGCCGTGCTGCTTCCTTTCGATGATGACCGGTTCCTTTTTCTTCCGCGGAGTGCGAGTGCGAGCGCGGAAGAACGGCAGTTTTTCCAGGACGGCGATCATGGCAAAAAACCGATGGCGGCTCCGGGAATGAGCCCGGCCGTCGGAAAGGGAAAGGGCGGGGGAGGCATGGTTCGCGTCTCGACCGACGCCGCTCCGCGCGGTTCCACGCGAGTGCCCGCAGCGCAATTCTTTGCCGCACCAGCGCGCGCTTTGGCGGTCTGTGCGCCTCGCTCGCATGAACAAGGCTCCGATCACCGCGTCCGCCGTCTCCGGTCTTCCGGGCGCGGCGCCGGGTGATTCCGGCGCGACCCCGAGAGCGCGGCCGGGAAAAGACCGGCGCCGGCAAAACGGCTATCTGCAAAAGCTCCGGCCGCGGCAACTGGCCTGGATTTTCGCTGTGGTGATCGCCATCGGCGCGCTGATCGCGGTGCTCCTGTCGCACGATTTCGATTGGTCCGCGGTGAATCGCGCCATCGCCGGATTCAATTCCGGCGTCGTGATCCTGCTGATGGCGCTGCTGCCGCTGGTCGGGTTTCCGATCAGCCTCGTCTATCTGATGGCCGGCGCGCGTTTCGGTCCCTGGCTCGGCCTTCCGGTGGTGATCCTGGTCACGGCCGTGCACCTGGTCGGCACCTATTGGATCACGCGCAGTTTCCTCCGCGGGCCGCTCGAGCGCTTTCTCGCCCGTCGCCGCTACCGTCTGCCGCACATCCCCGCGGGCGAATATGGCAGCGTCTGCCTCCTCGCCGCACTCGTGCCGGGACCGCCTTACTTCGCGCGCAACTACCTGCTCGCACTCACGGACATTCCCTTTCGGATCTATTTCTGGGTCTGCCTCAGCGTGTACGTCGTGCGCTCGGTCGTCGCCATCATGATCGGCGATCTCGCCGCCGATCCCGATACCGGCCAGCTCCTGCTCCTCGTCGGCGTCTATCTGCTCAAGCTCGGCATCTGCGCCTACGTCGTCTGGCGCCTCCGCCGCATCCACAAACGGCGCGCCGCAGCCAAATCGAGCAGCGAAAGGTGAAGCAGTCCGACCTCAGAGAAGTCACCACGAAATACACGAATCACACGAAAGGGTTCGAACCCTTGCCCACGGAATACACAGACGACACGGAATTCAGACCATTTCTTTCCGTGTCGTCTGTGTGTTCCGTGGGCCTCTTATGCCGATGTCCGAATCTTTTTCGTGTGATTCGTGTATTTCGTGGTGAACGGATCGGGTTGGAGCCTCGGTAAGTTACTTTGCGAACTTCGCCGCCTCGCTGGCTCCGGTCGGCCCCGGGTTCTGGTTGGAGGGTGCCGCTTTCTTGTCGCCGACGTCCGGATCACCGCTCCCGCCGGGCGCGTCCGGCAGCGGCGCGCCTTCGACGCGCTCGGTCAGGGCCCGGATGAAGCCGTGGCGGAAGAGATTGCCGAAGGTCGCGAGCAGGCCCGCCTTGGGGTCGTCGATCTGGCCGCCGAAGGGAATGCGCGTGCCGAGCTGGTTGCGCTCCTTGTTCTTGAAGACCGCGACGAGCCCGCTGACCACGGATTCCCACACGCGGCGCGCCACGTTCTTGTGCTCGTCGACCACGTCCTTGAACGACACGTCGTTGAAGAACGGCTTGATGTAGCCTTCGAAGTGCCCGTCCTTGCCCGCGATTTCCGTGTAGGCCTCGAAGGTGCCGCGGGACACGTCGACCTTGCCGTAGGCCATGAGATATTGGTTGAGCGCCGGGAGGCTCACGCCCTTGACCTGGCCATCGAGATCGAAATGCGGTCGCTCCGCCAGGGGCTCGAACGAGGCATTCAGCTGCAACTGGCCGCCGCCGATGGTCGAGCCCGTCAATTGGACCCTGGCCGGCAACTCCTCGGTGGCGCCCGGCGTGGCGCGGTTCTTCAGGCCCGTGGCCACGAGGTTCAGCTGCTCGAGTGAAATATCGACCGGAGGCGTGGCCTTGTCGTCGTGATAGACCAGCCGGCCCTTCTGCAGTTTGAAACGGGTGATCTCGATCGGGAAGATGTCTTTGATCACGTCCTGCCAGGACGTCTCCTTGATCGAGGCGGCCTCTTCCTTCGGCGGGGTCGGCACGAAGGTGAGCGTCAGATCGCTGACCGCGATGTCGGCGAGAATCCGGCGATGCCAGAGTTCGCGCCAGGCGAGGGAGAAATCGATGTCGGCCACGTTGAGAAAGGGCGCCTGCTCGTTGCCAACCTGACGGGTGAGCTTCACGCCCTGCAGCCGGTACGCTCCGCGCCAGAGGTGCAGGTCGACGTCCTGCACCTCGCCGTGATAGCCCTCGATCTTCGCGAGCCGGTGGTTGATCGCGGAACGGACGACAAACGGCGCGGCGATCCGCAGCCCGAGCAGCACGACGAGGATGATGGCGACGACAATGACCGTGCGCCGCTCCCAGCGACGGAGGCGGTCGGAAAGTTGGGAGTGGTCGTGGCCCAGGCTCGCAAAGGTCGTCGGATGACTCATGCGGGCGACAGACAGCGCCTCACGCGGAACGTGCGCCGCGGGCGCGCTTTTTTTCCGGTAGGTCTTCTGCTACGAGGACAGGGCCGTCATCGATCTGTCTGGCGCAGAGCCGCGGAGGCGCAGAGATCGCAGGTTGAAGATAACAGGTAGGGATGCGCGGCCCGCGGGTCCGCTTGGACTCGGTCAAGCCACTCAAGCCGTTTTTACAGGAGGAAGACCGAGGACGAACCGAGGATTGGAGTTCCGTATCTCGGCTCCCACTCGGCTTTCCTCCTGTGGGAAAAAAGATCGAGCTTGGTCCGACTGTGAAGGTCGACCGAATGAAGCCGAACGGGCGGGCCGCCCGTCCCTCCCTTTCGATCGGGCACCGGCATCCAATTTCCCGGTCCATCGCGGGACTTTCCCATGCTCCTCGCTCTCAAACAGCAATGGCACGGATTACAGCGGAGCTCGCCCGGGCACCGTTTCCAGAACCGCTACGCCAGCGCCCGGCGCCAGCGCGACCGGGTTCCGACCTGGCAGCGTATCCTTCAGCTCGGTCTCGCCCTGGTGCTGGTCGCGGCGGGAGTCGTCTTTGTCTTCATCCCCGGACCGGCGATCCTCTTCTTCGCCCTGGCGGGAGCGATGCTCGCCTCGGAATCACGAGCCGTCGCCCGCGGTCTCGATTGGACTGAATTGCGGGTCCGCTCGGGTTGGCATCGAGTCGGGCGCTTTTGGACCAAGCTGAGCCGCGGCGGAAAAATCACGTTCATCGGGCTCGTTGCGGCGCTGCTCGCGGCGGTAGGCCTCGCGGCCTGGCGGATTTTTCTGCGCTGATTTCGGTCGGGCGAATGTCGCGCGGCATGAAACTCCTTTCGTCCCGCCCGCTCTGGCCGATCGAGGACGGTTTGCCGGACTCGTTCGCACCGCTGGACCGCAATGCCCGCTGCGACGTCGCGATCATCGGCGCCGGTGTCACCGGCGCACTCGTAGCCTGGCATCTCATCCGCGCCGGCGTTTCCTGCGTTGTGCTCGACCGTCGCGAGGCGGCCCACGGCAGCACGGCGGGCAGCACCAGTCTCCTGCAGTACGAGATCGACGAACCGCTCCACCGGATGATCCGCAGCCTCGGCCGGAATCGGGCGGAACGCAGTTACCGCCGCTGTCGCGCCGCGATCGACGCGATCGGGAAGCTCGTCCGGCGCCTGCGGCTCGACTGCGGCTTCGAGCGCAAGACCAGTCTCCTGCTCGCGAGCGACCGCTCCTACCTTCCGGAACTGCGCGAGGAATTTTCCGCGCGCGGCGCCGCGGGTTTCGCCGTCGAATGGTGGGACCGCGCCCGGCTGCGGCGCGAAAGCACGCTGCCGCAGCCAGCGGCGATCCTGTCGCAGGACGCGGCTCAACTCGATGCCTACCGCTTCACCTACGGCCTGCTCACCGCCAGCCGGCAGTCGGGCGCCGCGGTCCACGATCGTTCACCCGTGCTCCGCACCCGCTTCGGCTCCCGCGGCGTGGAACTGCACCTGCGACAGGGTCTGAAAGTGAAGGCCCGTTTCCTCGTGGTCGCTGCCGGCTACGAGGCCGACGCGTTTCTCCCGCAACCCGTGACCGCGCTGCACAGCACCTACGCAATCGCCAGCGAACCGGTGCGGGATTTTCCCGGCTGGCCCGCCGATCGCTGCCTCATCTGGGAGACCCGGCGGCCGTATGTGTACCTCCGCACCACGGCCCGCGGGCGCGTCATCATCGGCGGCTACGACGAACCCTTTCGCGATGCTGCGCACCGCGACCGGCTGTTGCCACGGAAACGCGCGCTCCTCGAACGCCGGTTTCGCCAACTCTTTCCCTGCATTCCCTTCGAGACCGCCGAGGCCTGGGCGGGCACGTTCGCCGACACCCCGCATGGCCTGCCCTGCATCGGCCGGCATCCCGACGTGCCGCACACCTGGTTTGCCCTCGGCTATGGCGGCAACGGCATCACGTTCAGCCTGATCGCCGCGGAGCTGATCCGCGATGGGATCCTCGGGCGGCGTGATCCGGATGCGGAGCTGTTTGGATTCGAGCGAGCGAAGGCCTGAGATCAGGAACGTGAGACCCGGGCAACGTTC
>CALFNJ010000427.1 GCA_937902865.1 uncultured Opitutaceae bacterium | reverse complement strand
GGGCCGCGCGTCCCTACCCTCGATCCTCGGCATTTCACCACAGAGGCACGGAGACGCGGAGAAATCCCAAATCCGATTCATCAGAGGTCCGGCTCGGTGTCTCCGTGCCTCTGTGGTGAAATGCCAAGGATCGACCCAAACCCGGCCGGGCGGGCCGCCCAGCCCTACCTTCAGACTTTCTTCCTCAACCCAGCAGCTCCAGCACGCGCCGTCGGGAGGCTTTCACGCCTTCCAGTTCCACGCGCGGGCTCAGCTCGATCGTGAGCAGGTGCTCAGGGCGCCAGAATTGGCTGACCATCTCGAAATCGATCTGACCTGAGCCGATGGGCTGATGGTCCTTCCCTTCCTTGCTCACGTCGTGCAGGTGAAAACCGATCGTTCGCGGCGCCATGCGCTCCAGATGGCGGCGGTGCTCGAGCAGACCCATGTCTTCCTTGATATCGGCATGGCCGGTATCGTGCCAGTAACCGGCGGAGGCGCCGGGCGGCAGCGCGGCGATGAAAGCCTCGTAGTCGTCATCCAGCGGCAGCTCCTCGAACTTCTCACGGTTCTCGAAGCCCAGCTTCACCTGCTTCTGCGTCGCATATTCCAGCACCTCGCTGATGCTCTTCTTCACCTGCTCCCAAAACGGAGGCATCCGCTTGCGCATGCGCGCGAGGGATTTCGTCAGCAGCGCCTGGTAGCCCTTGTCCGCCGGCAGATCGATGCCGGGATGCCGGTCGGCGTATTTCTCCAGGGCGTCCGCGGGATTGAACCAGAAGAAGCGGACGCTGCCCAAATGGCAGACCAGCACGCGCGCCTTCACCTGCGCCGCGAAGTCGATCGAGCGCTTGGTGTGCCGCAGCCACTGGTCGTGCTCGCGGGAATCGAGGGCAGACGGCTCGAAAAGATTCGGGGCAGCGTGGAGCACGCCGGTCGGCAGCGGGCAGAAATTATGCGTGGACCCGATCTTGATCACGCCCTCCTCCACCGCCTTCAGGATGCCGGGCACCAGGGTGATCCGGATTCCGTGGCTCAGTTCGGCGTGATCGAATCCCAGCGACGCCATCTCCCGGAGCATCGCATGGCCGTCCGTATGCCGGTGGGAACACCAGCTGGTCGAGAGGCTCAGGGTCGGTTTCAAAATGGGGAAGAAAGGTGATTAACACGCAAACCGCTGTCCGGTTGCACGAAAAAACCGCGCCGGTGAAGGCGCGGTTGGAAAAATGAGGCGGCCGTTAAAAACGGCGTGAAACGCGGGCGAACAGACTTATTCCGCGTAGCGGCGGCGCAGCATCTGGGTGAAGGCCTGGACCTTCTCCTTGCGGCGGCGCTTCTCGCAGGGCTTCTCGTAGTAGCGCTTGGCGCGGGTGCCCTTGATGATGTTCTCACGGTCGAGCTTCTTCTTCATGCGGCGCAGCGCACGGTCGATCGGCTCGTTCTTACGGATCTTGATTTCGATGGACATGGGACAGAAACAGCGGACGGGTGATGAAAGGAAAAGCCGGTTAATGAGCCAGCCGGTGCGAGTGGCGTCAATGGCCTTTTTTCACGAGGGAACACGTCCGCGAAAACAGCGCTCTCACAACGGGTTCGCCAATATCCCCGGATGGTTCCTCCACCCATGCGTCACGCTCCCTTGGAGTTCGTTCCCCGAAAGAACCGCCAGCGCACGCTGAATTTCGCGACGCCTTTGGCCTGCCTTCGCCGGTGGCTTCCGACCGCCGGCCTGAGTCTGATCCTCACCGCCTGTGCCAGCCCGGCCCTCAAGGAATCACCCACCTCGGCGCCAACCCTCTTGCAGGCTCCATCGGCCCCCGTCTCGAAGCCGCTTTCGATTCCTTCGGTCTCCCTGCCTTCCGTCGCTCGCCCGGCACCCACCCTGCCCGGCCAGACAAAATCTGAAGATGAGCAGGTGGCCGCGGCGGCAATGGAGACGGTCCAGGTCAATGAATCGAAGTTGGTCGGCTATCAGTACTATGTCGCGATGGGAGGAGGCGTTAAACCCGACACCCTCTGGATCCAGCGCCCGACGACTCGCTTTCCCTCAGTCTCGATTTGGATCGAAGCCGGCTACAATGACTACCAGATCGTGGCGATCGAAGGGAAAGACTTGGCTGATCTCTCCATCGACCAAGCCCTCCATTTGATTAAATCGCTTCCCGAGCCAATGCATCTTACGCTTCGCTCCCGCTCCGGAGGACGCATCGTACAACTGGAGGCATTTTATTCGCGTGATGGCAGGAGCAGGGGCAAGGAGGCACCTTCCCACCCCATGGTAGAGCCAAGGAAGTAAAACGATCGCTCGGACGAGGGTGCTCGCTACGGCGATGTTCATGTCTCGGACCGAGCGTTCAACGCGTTAGGGACAACGCGTTCCACCTTCGGAATCTCGCCTCTGCTGCACAAAAATTCGGTTTCCGCCTTGCACGTGCCGCGCGCTGCTTTTGCTTAAGCCGCGGTGCCGGCCGTCGACAAAAATTTCGTCCATCTGCATGTCCACTCGGACTACAGCCTGCTCGACGGCTGCTGCCGGATCGACCGGCTGATGGACCGCGCGGTCGAGCTCGGGATGGGCGCCCTCGCCCTCACCGACCACGGCAATCTCTACGGCGCGATCGAGTTCTACAACACCGCCAAGGCGAAGGGCATCAAGCCGCTCGTCGGCTGCGAGCTCTACCTGGTCGAGACCTCCCGGCTCGAGAAGAACGGCCGGTCCGACGAGGGAAAGACCATCTTCCATCTCGGCCTGCTCGCGAAGAACCTCACCGGCTACCAGAACCTGCTCAAGCTGGTCTCGGATGCACATCTCAAGGGTTTCTATTACAAGCCGCGCACCGACGTCGACACGCTCGCCCAACACGCCGAGGGCTTGATCGGGTTCACCGGCTGCCTCGCCTCGCTCGTCCCGCAGCACCTGCTCTACGACCGCTATGAAGAGGCGCGGAAGGCCTGCGGCCGCTTCGTCGAGATTTTCGGACGCGAGAATTACTTCGTGGAGATCCAGGACCACGGCATCGCCGAGCAGCGGAAGATCATCCCCGGTCTCCTCAAGCTTGCGGAGGAGTTCAATCTCAAGGTCATCTGCACGAATGACGTTCACTACGTCCGCGCGCAGGACTCCGGGCCGCACGACGCGATGCTCTGCATCCAGACCGGCGCGAAAATCGACGACGAGAAGCGCATGCGCTTCGACGGGACGCAGTTTTACCTCAAGTCCCGCGACGAGATGGCGAAACTCTTCGCCGAGGTGCCGGAGTCGGTTCTCAACACGCAGCTCGTTGCCGAAATGTGCGAGCTCACCATTCCTTTCCCCAAGGGCAGCGAGCGTTATCCGAAATATCCGCTGCCGCCGGAGGTAAAGACCGATCGTGCCGGTTACCTGTTAGATCTGTGCGCCAAGGGCCTCCAGTCGCGCTACGGGATTGACTATCACGCGGCGAAAAAGAATGGCCCGGCCGCGCCCGGCGCCGAACCTTCCCGCGAGCAGGTGCTGGTCGACCGGATCGACTTCGAGCTCGGCATCATCAGCCGCACCGGGTTCATCGACTACTTCCTCGTCGTCTGGGACTTCATCGACTGGGCCAAGCGCCAGAACATTCCCGTCGGCCCGGGCCGCGGCTCCGGCGCCGGCTGCCTCGTCGCGTATCTGCTCGGCATCACCAACCTCGATCCTCTCCGCTTCAAGCTGCTCTTCGAGCGCTTCCTCAATCCCGAGCGTATCTCGCCGCCCGACTTCGATATCGATTTCTGCATGCGCCGCCGCGGCGAGGTGATCGACTACGTGCGCCAGAAATACGGCAACGACCGCGTCGCCAACATCATCACCTACGGCACGCTCGGCGCCAAGATGGTGGTTCGCGATATTTCGCGCGTCCACAACCTGCCCTACGCGGACGCCGACCGTCTCGCGAAGATGATTCCCGACGAGCTCAATATCACGCTCGAGTCGGCCCGCGAGAAATCCGCCGAGCTCCGCGATGAGGTGACAAAGAATCCGGTCGCCAAAAAGATCTACGATCAGGCGCTCGTGCTCGAGGGCATGGTGCGCAACACCGGCAAGCACGCCGCCGGCATCATCATTACGGACAAGCCGCTCGAGGAATTCGTCCCGCTCACCGAGCAGGAAGGCGATGTGACCGTGCAGTACGACATGAAGTCGGTCGAGAAGCTCGGCCTGCTCAAGATGGACTTCCTCGGCCTGAAGACGCTCACCGTCATCGCCGACGCCGTCGACAACGTCCGCCGCACCGCCGATCCGAAGTTCGACATCGAGACCATCGCGCTCGACGACGCCAAGACCTTCGCCCTCCTCAACTCCGGCCGCACCACCGGCGTGTTCCAGCTGGAATCCGGCGGCATGCAGAACCTCTGCCGCCAGATCGGCCTTTCCTCGATCGACGAGATCGTCGCGCTGATCGCGCTCTACCGACCGGGTCCGATGGACTGGATTCCGGACTACGTGCGCGGCAAGAAAGATCCGAGCACGGTCAAGTTCCCGCACAAGCTGCTCGAGGACGTCTGCCGCGAGACCTACGGCGTGATGGTCTATCAGGAACAAGTTATGGAAGCCGCGAAGATCATCGCAGGCTATACCCTCGGCGGCGCCGACATGCTCCGGCGCGCGATGGGCAAAAAGGACCCGGAGGCGATGGCCGCGCAGAGCGTGAAGTTCATCGAAGGTGCCAAGCGCGTGAACGGCATCGAGGAGAAGACCGCGAGTTCGATCTTCGACATCCTCAACAAGTTCGCGGGCTACGGCTTCAACAAATCCCACTCCGCCGCCTACGCCATCCTCAGCTACCAGACCGGATTCCTGAAGGCGAACTACCCGGTGCAGTTCATGGCGGCCATGCTCAGCTCGGAGCTCGGCAACTCGGAAAAGGTCTCCCACTTCGTCGCCGAGTGCGAGGCGATGGGCCTCACCGTCCTCGGGCCCGACGTGAACGAATCGCGCGAGATGTTCACCCCCGTCGGCGACAAGATCCGTTTCGGCCTCGCCGGCATCAAGGGCGTCGGCGAGCTCGCCGCGAAGAAGATCATCGAGGAGCGCGAGAAGAATGGCCCCTACGCGGGCTTCGACGATTTCGCTTCGCGGGTCGACGCCCGCGCGATCAACAAGCGCGTGCTGGAGCATCTCGCCAAGACCGGTGCCTTCGAGTTCAGCGGCGAAGCCCGGAAGAAAATTTTCGACGGCATCGACGCCGCGCTATCCGCCGTCGCCTCGACCGCGCGCGACAAGGCCGCCGGCCAGCACAGCTTCCTCGACGCGCTCGCCGAGGAGGCGCCGAAGCCCGCGCGGCGCACCGGCGGCGGCCCGGCGGCCGGCGCGCCGCTCGACGCCGTGGGCGAGTTCCCCGCCGCCGAGCGCCTCCAGTACGAGAAGGAATTGCTCGGCTTCTACGTGTCCGGCCATCCGATGAATACCTACGCCGGGCTTTCGGAAGCGATCGACACCATGCCCGTGAGCGAGCTGCTCCTGCAGGGCGACCGAACCGAGTTCCGCCTCTGCGGCATCGCTTCCAACATCGCGAAAAAACTCTCGAAGAAGGACAACCGCCCCTGGGCCGCCTTCACGCTCGCGACGAAGAATGCCTCCACGCCGCTCAACATGTTCGCCGACGCCTACGCGGCCTACGGCACCGTGCTGACGGAAAACGCCCTCGTGCTCGTGCAGGGCAACATCATCGTCGGCAACGACGGCGCGCGGATCAACGTGAAGGAGTGCTACCACCTCGACGCGCAGGTCAGCAGCCTCGTGCGCAAGGTGACCTGGCTGCTGCATCCGGCGCATCGCGAGCTGCCCGCCTTCCTGCGCCTGCTGCGCGAGACGCTCAACAAGCAGAGCGGCGACACCAAGGTCGAATTCGCCTTCCTGTTCGACAACCGCATCGCCCCGATCGCCGAGGCGAGCTCCGCCCTTTCCTGGCGCCTCAGCGCGCCGATCTTCCAGCAGCTCCGCTCCCACCCGGCCGTCGCCGGCGTCCAGCTCCAGACCAAGCACCTCGAGCTGAAGCAGGACCGCCGCTGGAGCAAACGGTCCTGATTCCGATCGATCAGTTCGGAAGTCGGAAGTCTCGCGCAGAGGCGCGGAGGCGCAGAGATCGGAGGAGGTTGGCTAGCCATGGGGCGGCGACCTCCCGGTCGCCGGTTCGATGATCGATCAACGCGACCAGGAGGTCGCGTCCCCATTCATTCATCCGATTCGACGCACCACTATTCCCGCAAAGCATCGATCCGGTTTCACACAGAGAACACGGAGGACACAGAGAAAACAGGTCCGGGACTCTGTGTCCTCCGTGTCTCTGTGTGAAATGGATCGGGATTCAGTCAGCGCCAGCCGGTGATCGCAGGTGGAACGCGTTGACCTCAACGCGTTGTTTCGCTCCGCCCGCGCTCACCGCTGGCAACGTCTCTCAGCGCATTGGGGTCAATGCGCTCCACCTTTTCCGTGCTTCTGCAGCATGGCCATCACTTCCGCGCTCGCTCGCGGATCTGCCCGCACCTCGGCGCCCGCCTCGATCAGCAATTCGACCACGGCGGCATAGTCTCCGCTTTGCCGGCACCAACTGCTATGGGAACCATGGACCGCCCAACCAGCGGGCGTGCCGCTGAAATCGGCGTCCTTCACTTCCAGCGCAGGATGATGCTGCAGCAGGAGTTTCACCATCGCAGCATTGCCGTGATAGACCGCCCAGTGCAGCGCCGTGGCGCCGTGCTGACTCGTGCCGTCGAGCGGAAAGCCGAGCTCGAGCATCGTTTTCACGGCGATGAGGTTGTTGTTCCGCGCCGCATGGGCCAGGTGACGCCGCCCGGGCTTGGGCAGTTTGGCCGGCACGATTCCACCGGACTGCACCGCCGCCTTGGCCGCGGGGACATCACCCTCCCAGCAAGCCTGCAGAAAGCGCACGTCCGCCGGGCTGCGTTCCCACAACAGACGGCGCACCTCCGGATGCTTGAACTGCTTCGCCACATCGAGCGGTGAGACGTACCAGCCCAAGGTCCATTGGTAGATGATCCCGCCGGTCTTGCCGCCGACCATCGGGAAAAACTCGTCGCTGACGCGCAAGTGAAGGGAACGGGCATCCCGGTCCAGCAGGCCGCGGACGCGTTCGAGATCGCCCAGCGCCGCGAGCATCAGCAAGTCCGTCCGACAACCGCGTTGCACCAGGAAGCGCGCAACGTCCTGGCGTTCGCGGACCATGTACTGCGCCGGCGTCGACTCATGGTCCACGTCGCGTGCGTCGATGTCCGCACCATGGGCGAGAAGATAGTCGGCGATCTCGACGGTGGCGGCGAAATGCAGCGCGGTCTGGCCATCTCCGCCGCGGGCGCGAACCAGGCTGGGATCCGCTGCGATCAATTCCCGCACCCGATCGAAGAGGCCGAGCCGAGCCGCGGCGTGCAGGTCGACCTTCGCTCCTCGCGCCAGGGCATGTCGTGCGACTTCCGGAGCCGCCTGATGCAGCACGCCGAAACCGCCCGCCCACCAGTCGCTCTTCGCGTCGATATCGGCGCCGGCATCGAGGAGTGCATCCAGCATCTCCGCACTGCGCGCTTGCGAGATCAGCGGGTTGAGGGCCGCTCCCGGCACCGGAAACCGCTGGAGCAGCCGGCGGACTGCCGCGGCATCGTCGGCCTCCAACGCCCGGTGAAACTGCGCCTTCGCGTCCTCGCGCGCGCGGGTTTCGACGTGGACCTTCAGCTTCGCCCAACTGGGGAAGCCGTATTCGCGCGCGATCACCCGCTGGGCGTCGTGCAGGGCGAAGGTTTCGGGTTTTTCGTTTCCAATGCGCGCCACGGCCTCGGGCTGGCCGGTGCGGATTTCGCGGAGCAGGTCTTTCGCCTGCTTCTTGAGCTGCTCCTCATCAGGATGCTCGGGCAACTGTTTACTCATAGGACCTCCATGCTTGAGCCTGCGGTCCGCGGTCAGGCAGCGTGAAGGTTGAATCTAACCCTACTGCTGGCAGGTGGGCTCAGCCCTTTCCGCGGACCCGGATGCCTCCTGAAGGCGCGCCGACTCTGCTGGAGGCCTTCGCCAAGACAATCGGAATTTCACCACAGAGACACAGAGACACGGAGGAAAGCCCGGCATTGGCCGCTAAAAGGCGCAGAAGGGCGCAAAAAATGATACTCGGAATCATCCAGTCCTTTTTGCGTCTTCTGCGCCTCTTTGCGGCCATCTCCGCAAGGTTCGATCTTCTCCGTGCCTCTGTGCCTCTGTGGTGAAATTCCGGGAGCCAAGTCATCCATCAGGATCGGTCTTGTGCCTGCCGCGCTCTTGCGCGGTGATGATTGGCCCATGGCCGATTCCGCCAACCTGAACCACGCCGCGCAGATCCTCTCCGCCATTTCCGCGGAGCAGCGGGCGGATAGCGCCCTGCGGTTCTATTTCGAACGGCACCGTTACCTCGGCCCCCAAGTCCGCCGCGCCGTCAGCCGCGCGGTCTTCGTTTATTTCCGCTGGCTCTCGTGGCTCGACGCCAAGGCGTCGCCGCAGAAGCGCGTCGAGCAAGCCCTCGCCTTGCAGGAACGTTTCGACCGGGATCCCAAATCGATCAAGACGGAAGCCCTCGCCGCTCGCGCGGTGCCGGGTTGGACGGCGGCGGAGATGGACGTCACGCCAGGCTGGCTCCAGCAGCTTCAGCGCGAGCCGGCCCTCTGGCTCCGCGCGCGGCCGGGCATGGCGGGCGCGCTGGCCAAGTCGCTTTTCGCCTGCGAGCGCACCGACCGCACGCCCGACGCGCTGCGGTTCACCGGGGTGCAGGATCTCTTCAAGACCGAACAGTTCAAACTGGGCGAATTCGAGATCCAGGACCTCTCCTCCCAACTGGTGGGTGTCGCCTGTGCTCCACAGCCCGGGGAAACCTGGTGGGACGCCTGCGCCGGCGAGGGCGGCAAGACCCTCCATCTCGCCGACCAGATGTACAACAAGGGCGTCGTCTGGGCGAGCGACCGCCACACCGGCCGCCTCGACACGCTCAAGCGCCGCGCCGCCCGCGCCAAACTCTTCAACTATCGCACCGTGGTGTGGGATGGCTCGGCCCGCCTGCCCACCAAGACCAAGTTCGACGGCATCCTCGTCGACGCGCCCTGCAGCGGCGTCGGCACCTGGCAGCGGAATCCCCAGGCGCGCTGGACCACGGACGTCGAGGACGTGACCGAACTCGCCGCCACCCAGCTCGCGTTGCTCAATCATGTCGCTGGCTCGCTCAAACCTGGTGGCCGTCTCATTTACTCGGTCTGCACGCTCACCCGTCGCGAGACCACCGGCGTCGCCGACGCCTTCACCGCCGCCCATCCGGAACTTGAAACAGCAGAGCCCGCCGTGACGCTCCGTCCCGAGGAGCTCAACGCCAACGGCATGTTCATCGCCACGTGGCGGCGTAAAGCCTGACCTCAGATTTTCCAGCGGAGAGCATTGGCCGCAAAGAGGCGCAGAAGGACGCAAAAAATATCGGCATCATCCGATCCATCTTTTGCGTTTTTTGCGCCTCTTCGCGGCCATCCCCGCATCGGTCGCTTTCTCCGTGTCTCTGTGCCTCTGTGGTGAAACTCCGAAATGCCCGCCAAACCGATCACCGGCTCGACCGTCCGGGCCGATTTCAACGATCCGATCGCCGTCGTGCACTACGCGCGCGCCGCGCATTTCCTCGGTCTGTGGCAATCCGAGCGGCTGCTGATCGAACGTTTCTTTCCTGATCACTCCGTCGCGCTGCTCGAGGCCGGCTGCGGCGCCGGTCGCGTCACGCTCGGTCTTTGGGACATGGGTTTCCGCCGCATCACCGCCTTCGATTTCGCCGAGGAACTGCTCGAGCAGGCCCGCCAGCTCGCCCGCGAACGCGGGGTCGAAAAGGACATCGCCTTCCATCAAGCGGACGCAACCCAGCTCAGCCAATGTCACGTAATACGTGACATGCTGCCCGGAATGAAACCCGCGGGATTCGGCGGGGCGCTGTTCATGTTCAACGGGCTGATGCAGATCCCCGGGCGGGAAAACCGGCGCGCGGCCCTGCGCCAGCTGCACGATGTCTGCGCGCCGGGAGCACCGTTGCTCTTCACCACGCACGACCGGAATCACTCGCCGATGGAGCGCGCGATGTGGCGCCTCGAGGCCGTCCGCTGGGAGCGCGGCGAACAGGACGCACGGCTCGTCGAGTTCGGCGACCGCTATTTCGAGGACGAAAACGGACGCACCTTCATGCACCTGCCCGATCGCGAGGAAATTCTCGCCGACCTCGCCGCCACCGGCTGGACGCATGAGTACGATGCGCTGCGCCGCGAGATCACGCGGGAATCCCAGGCCGTGCAGAATTTTTCCGACGAATGCCGGTTCTGGGCCGCCCGACGCGATGCGGATTCCTCGGTCAGGGATCCAGGTCGTAAACCTCGATGAGCACGTTGCCCGTTCCGCCGCTGACGCTCGAAGCCACCACGGTGTAGCCGCCCGGCGGCAGGCGCACCACCAGCGCCGCATCCGCGCTGGTGGGGTTGAGCGCGAAGGCCCCCACACTGGCGAAGGCCGTCTTCAGCGCGGCCGCTCCCGCCCAGCCGGCATTGTCCGCCACGCTGTAGGACGCGCCGAGCGGAGCGACCGTGATTTTTGGATCCTTCAGGATTCCTCCCACCTTGTAATCGACCAGACCGGGCCCAATGCCGCGGATGAGCAGCCGCTCGGACGCCGTTCCCCCCACGACAAACCCCCCGCTGACAGACTGATCGCCGGTCCCCGCATAGCCGAGCGTGGCGACGTTGACGAGCTTGGTCGACGCGGTGCGCGC
>CALFNJ010000426.1 GCA_937902865.1 uncultured Opitutaceae bacterium | reverse complement strand
CCGACGAAGAGCGGGGTCCGGATATCCGCCTTGCGCTGGGTAAGGACGTGGTGGGCGAAATTGAAGTCGGGTTTAATGCACGGCGTGTCATTCGCGCCGAACACGGCGTCGAGAAACGGGTCGAGTCCGAGATGCCGGCAGATATCGCGCGCGGAGGGTCCGTGCTTGTTGGTGAACACCGCGGTCTGGACTCCGCGTTTTTTCAACGCGGACAGCAGCTCCCGCGCGCCCGGCAGGAGCTCGACGTCGTCGAGCATCGTTTCCGCCCAGTGGGCGCGGTAGATCGTCAGCGCGCGCGGCAGCAGGTCCGCATGCTCGGGGCCGAGCAGCTGGACGATGGCATGCTCGACGCCGAGGCCAACGGCCCGACGTACCTGAGCCAGCGTCGGCTCGGGCAGCCCAAGCTGACGGAGCGTGTAGGCGTGGCAGCGATGGATGGCCCGGAAATGGTCGATCAGTGTGCCGTCGAGATCGAAGAGACAGGTGCGGAAATCGGGCGAGGACGCGGGAGGCATGGACGTGAAAGCCGTGGAGATTTGGTTTGGCGGCGAACGCTGTCACGAGTGAAGTGAAAACAATGGCTGTCGACCCCGAGATTCCGACTCATGCGGCGCGCGCCTCGGCCGCGATGGCGGGCGACACGCTCGACGTGAGTCTGGCCGGCGACTGGCAGGTCACGGCATTGCGTCCGGCGTGGCTGGAAGTCGTCGGCGACCGTCAGCCGGCCGAAGTCCGGCTCCGCGCCGCCGAGCTCGGCTCGTGGGACACGTCCCTGCTGCTCTTCGTCTTCGCGGCCCAGGAATGGTGCCGGAAGGAAAACGTGCGCTGCGACACCGACGCGCTGCCCGAGAAAGTCCGCCGGCTGCTGGGACAGCTCACCTCGTCGCACGAGACGAGCGTGCCGGTCGACCGCTCCGAAAATTTTCTCACGACCGTGGGTCTGGCGACGCAGGACGTGGGCCGGAAGGCGAGAGACATTTCCAACTTCGTGGGCGAATGCGTGCTGAGCGCGAGCCGCCTGGTCCGCCACCCCAAGAAGTTTCGCTGGCGGGATTGCCTGGAAGAAATGCAGCAGTGCGGCGCGATGGCGCTGCCGATCGTGAGCCTGGTCAGCCTGCTGGTCGGCGTGACGCTCGCTTATACCGGGGCGATCGTGCTGCGGCAATATGGCGGCGACATCTACATCGCCGACCTGATCGGGCTTTCGATGGTGCGCGAGATGGGCGCGGTGATGACGGCGGTCGTGCTGGCCGGCCGGACCGGCGCGGCGTTCGCGGCGACGCTGGGCAACATGAAGGCGAACGAGGAGATCGACGCGCTCGAGGTGCTCGGCATTCCAGCGGTGCAGTTCCTCGTGCTCCCGCGTCTGCTGGCGCTTGGCGTGATGATGCCGCTGCTGTCGCTTTACGCGAACGCGCTCGGCATCTGCGGCGGATTGATCGTCGCCTACGGGCTGCTCTCGATCCCGGGAACGGCTTTCTGGGCGGAGATGCTGACCATCGTGGATCTGTCCGACATCGCCACGGGCGTGATCAAGGCCGCGGCCTTTGGCCAGATCATTGGCCTCGCGGGCTGCCTGCGCGGCCTCCAGGCGGAGCGCAGCGCCTCGGGGGTCGGCCGGGCGGCGACCTCGGCGGTCGTGACCGCGCTGCTGCTCATCATCGTGGCGGATGCGATCTTCGCGGTGTTGTTCAACGCGCTCGGCCTCTGACGCCATGATCGATTCCGTTTCAACGCCTGCTCTTGCGGCTCCGGCCATCGAGGTAAACGGCCTTTCCGCCGGCTACGACGGCCGGGTGGTGCTGAAGGACGTCTCGTTCAGTGTCCGTCCGGGCGAGATTTTCTTCATCATCGGCGGCTCGGGCTGCGGCAAAAGCACGCTGCTGCGGCATATGGTGGGGTTGAATCCGCCGCTCTCGGGCACGGTGCGGTTCCTCGGCCGGCCCTTCAGCCAGGCGGACGCGAAGGCGCGGCGCGAATTGCTGAAGACCTTTGGCATGCTGTTTCAGAACGGCGCGCTGTGGAGCTCGCTCACGCTCCGGCAGAACGTCGCGCTGCCGTTGGAGGAGTACACGACCCTTTCACCGCGGGAGATCGACGAGATCGCGTCGCTCAAGCTCGGACAGGTCGGGCTGAGCGGATTCGGCGACTACTATCCTTCGGAGATCAGCGGCGGCATGCGGAAGCGCGCCGGCCTGGCGCGCGCGCTGGCGCTCGACCCGGACATCGTGTTTTTCGACGAACCCTCGGCAGGCCTCGACCCGGTGACCTCGCGGAAGCTGGACGAACTCATCCGGCAGGTCCGCGATACCTTTGGGACGACCATCGTGGTCGTATCGCACGAGCTCGCCTCGATCTTCGACCTGGCGGACCGGGTGATCATGCTCGATCGCGAGCAGCAGGGCATCATCGCCGAAGGCCCGCCGCGCGAGCTGGCGGCGAACAGCCGCGATCCGCGCGTGTCGGAGTTCCTCCACCGCGGAGACAAGCTGGCCTGAAAGACGAAGGAAGCAGGATGAAGGAAGAATTAAGCAAACGAACGCAGGCTGCGCGCTGCTCGCGCTCCGATCGTCTCGCGCAGAGCCGCAGAAACACGGAGATCGATCGTGCCGTCTCGGATCGGAATTCGTCCGCGTTTCTGCGCCTCTGCGCGAGACGGATCGAGGCCTCGGGCCTCAGCCTCGTTTTGGGGATCGGATTTCTTAATTCTTCCTTCCTCCTTCCTCCCGTTCCCTCTAAACCCAAGATTCCGTGAAGACCAAGGTCAGCCCAGCCATCGTCGGCCTGTTTGTCATTGGTGCGCTCGCTTTGGGCGTCATCGGGCTGCTGTCGTTTGGCGGGTTCAACTTCTTCGCGAAGCCGCAGCGCTTTGTGGTGTTCTTCGACGAGTCTGTGCACGGCCTCACGCTGGGGTCGCCGGTGAAGCTGAGCGGCGTGCCGGTCGGCCGCGTGGTCGACCTCGAGGTGCGCTACGACGAGAAGGCGAATCTCTCGGCCGTCGCGGTGGTCTGCGAATTCAGCAAGGACAAGGTCAGCGACGCCAAGGGCGCTTCGATCAATGTCTCCGACCGCGGCGAGCTGCAGACGCTCGTCGATCACGGCCTGCGGGCCCAGCTCGGCATCCAGGGCCTCGCCACGGGCCTGTTGTTCGTCGAACTCGATTTCAAGGACCCGAAGGATTATCCCGCGAGTCCCCGCGGCGTGGAGAGCAAGTATCTCGTGGTGCCGTCGATTCCCTCGGCCACGTCGGAAATCCAGGGCAATCTCACGGAGATCCTGAACGACCTGAAAAAAGTCGATTTCGCCGGCATGGGCCGCGCGGTGAACCTGCTGCTGGCGGATGCGCACAAGCAGTTGGACGGGCTGGATCTCAAGGGTCTCGCGTCGCAGTGGCAGAAGACCGGCGCATCGATCGACGCGCTCGCCAACGCCCCGGAGATCAAGGCGACCTTCGTGCATCTGGACGATGTGGTGGTCGATCTGCGCGTGGTGCTGGCCAAGCTCGACACCCAGGTGGGCGCGAGCGGCGAGCAGCTGCAGGCGACGCTCAAGCAGGCGCAGGAGTCGCTGAAGTCCCTCAACGGCACGGCGGCCGCCGCGCAGGCGTTCATCCAGGGCCAGCGCGGGCTGGGCGACGAGGTGACGGCGGCGCTGCGGCAAGTGGCTGCGGCCGCAGCCTCGGTGCAGCAGCTGGCGGATTTCATCGAGCGGAATCCGAACGCGCTGATCGTGGGAAAGAAGAAGTCGGAATGAACGGAGCGGCTGCGCGAACGACGCGACGAGAAAAGCAGCGAAACAGACATCGACGCATGATGACTTTCATTTTCAAGAATCAGGTGGGGTGCTCGCGCCCTGTGCAGGGTCGTGAGGTAGGGCGAACCGTCCCGGTGAGCCGCGGCTCGGCGGGGACCCCTCGCCCGACCGCCCTGACCCGAATCGCGCGCTGGGGTGGAACAGGGACGGTGCTGCTGGCGGCGCTGCTGCTGTCCGGCTGTTCCTCGCTCCTGCCGATCCAGCCGGCGCAGGTGGACGCAACCAAGTATTACACGTTGTCCGCGCCACCGGCTCCGGCCGCTGTGACGGCTCCGGCCGCTGTGACGGCTCCGGCGGCGAACGCGCCGAAACTGATGATTCTCCGCGTCGAAGTGCCGGCCTATCTCCAGCATCGGCCGTTCGTCACCCGGCTCGGACCGAACGAAGTGAAGCTGATCGACGACGTCCGCTGGGCGGAGCCGCTCGATCTCGGCATCGCGCAGGCGCTGCGCGAACGCGTGGCGCAGCTGACCGGCGTGTACGGCATGGATTCGCGTGAGATGGTGCGGGACTACGAAGTCGTGGTGCACGTGCTGCACTGCGAAGGCGAGGCGGTGGACGGCCGCGGGATGGTGCGCTTTGCGGCCGAGGTGGATTTGATCAAGCCCGGCGCCAAGGAAGTGGTCGCGCACCGCGCTTTCACGGCGGCGCCGGCGGCCTGGGATGGCCACGATTACGCCGCGCTCGCGCAGGCGCTGAGCGGCGCGGTCTCGGAACTGGCCGAAGCGATCGTGGCGGCGGTGCCGGGAAAGTAGGGAAGGTGGAGCGCGTTGTCCCTAACGCGCTTTGGACTCAGCGAACCATTCGACCAAGTTTGCTCACTCGGTTTTGCAGTCCGGAAGGACTGTCCCATCCGCCGGCGAAGTCCACCAAGGCCAGGCTGTTTCCGTCAGGCAAAGCCCTTTTACGACCGGATTTCTTCGAATGTAGGCCCAGGCGTCCTGCTCCTCCATTTCGCTGCGGAGCCGATGGTCGAAATAATTTTCCTGCCAATTCAGGCGATGGAGTCGGGCGGTCGCTCTTTTCCAGTCACGAACCACAGACGACATGCGGGAGTCGGGTGGGAAAGCGACAATGGCATGGAGATGATCCGGCATGAGAAGAAACAACCGGTACCACCAGCGGCCCTGCTCGTGGTAGTTGCGTGCTGCGCGCAGTAGGGCGGGAGCAAGATGCGCATCGGTCAAAGCCGTTTGGGCAGGGCTTGCGCGCAGGCGGATATGAAACTTCGCGCCGGCTCGAGCCCAGCCGGGAGTGCGATGATGCAGCCTGTCGGGATAGTCGCCAAAAAAGGACACGCTGAGTCTAACGCGCCTTCATGGCCGCTTCTTCCAGCGGAACCTAAAACGCGTTAGGGACAACGCGTTCCACCTTCTTGCCCTCCGGGATTTCTCTGTGTCCTCCGCGTCTCTGTGCGAAACTTCTGAAAAGAAAAAGGGAAAGGCCCGCGGACCTTTCCCTTTTCGTTTCTTCGCTTCGTGAAGCGAAAGTGGCGGCTGTTATTTCTTCAGCGCGGCGGCGATGCGGCTGAGGGCGGTCACGACGTTTTCGCGGCTGTTGAAGGCGCTGATGCGGACGTGGCCTTCGCCACACTTGCCGAAGCCGGCGCCGGGCGTGCAGACGACCTGGGCCTGGTTCAGCAGCAGGTCGAAGAATTCCCACGAGTCGCGGCCGGTGTTGATCCACAGGTACGGCGCGTTGTCGCCGCCGATGCAGGAGAAGCCCCAGCTCTTCACGGCTTCGCGGATGAGCTTGGCGTTCCCGAGGTAGAAATCGATCAGCGCCTTGGTCTGCTCCTTGCCGGCGTCGGTGTAGATCGCGGCCGCGGCCTTCTGGATCGGGTAGGCGACGCCGTTGAACTTCGTCGTGTGGCGGCGGTTCCAGAGCGCGTGGAGCGGATGGGCGTTGCCGGCGGCGTCGTAGGCGACGAGCGTCTTCGGGATCACCGTGTAGGCACAGCGGGTGCCGGTGAAGCCGGCGGTCTTGGAGAAGCTGCGGAACTCGATCGCGACGTCGCGCGCGCCCTCGATCTCGTAGATCGAATGGGGGATCTCGGGGTTCCGGATGTAGGCCTCGTAGGCGGAGTCGAAGAGGATGATCGCCTTGTTCTTCTTCGCGTAGGCGACCCAGGCCGTGAGCTGCGCCTTCGTGGCGACGGCGCCGGTGGGATTGTTCGGGAAGCAGAGGTAGATCAGGTCGGTCGCGACGCCGGGGATCGCGGGCACGTAGCCGTTGGCGGGCGTGCTATCGAGATAGGTGACACCCTGGTAGCGTCCGTCGACGTTCGCACCGGTGCGGCCGGCCATGACGTTGGTGTCGACGTACACCGGGTAAACGGGATCGGGGATCGCGAGCTTCACGTCCTGCGCGAAGATCTCCTGGATGTTGCCGCAATCGCACTTCGAGCCGTCGGAGATGAACACCTCATCCGCCTCGATCTTGCAGCCGCGGGCCGCGTAGTCGTGCTGCGCGACGGCCTCGCGGAGGAACGCATAGCCCTGCTCGGGACCGTAGCCCTTGAACGTGGCGCGCTGGCCCATCTCGTCGGTCGCGGCATGCAGCGCCTGGACGCACACCGGCGGGAGCGGCTCGGTGACGTCGCCGATGCCGAGGCGGATGACCGGCTTCGACGGATTGGCGGCGACGTAGGCGTTCACGCGCTTCGCGATGTCGCTGAAAAGGTAGGAGGCCTTGAGCTTGGTGTAGTTCTCGTTGATGCGGATCATTGGAAAGGAGAGGAAAAAGGCGGACGGGCGGCGGTGAAGTTTTCGTGAATGAGGAGCGGAACGGTCGGCGCGAGAGGCGGACTTACGAGGTAAACCTTGAAGTGAGCCAACGGGGCTGGCTTAGTTCAAGCCCGACGTTTCCCCGCGTCTGCACCCCCCATGCAAAAAATCGCGACTGTCCCCGAGATGCGACGACTGACCCGAGAAATCCGGGCGCGCGGGGAGAAAATCGCGCTCGTGCCCACGATGGGGGCGCTGCATCCGGGCCACGTGGCGCTGATTGAGGCGGCGAAAAAATCCGGCGCGACGGTGATCGTTTCGATCTTCGCGAATCCGCTCCAGTTCGGCCCGAACGAGGATTTCGCGGGCTATCCGCGCACGCCGGACGCCGACCTGGCGATCTGCACGGAGGCGCAGGTGGACGCGGTGTTTGCGCCGGCGGTGGAGGAAATTTATCCGCGCGGCTACTCGAGCTATGTGACGGAGGATGCCTATTCGAAGCCGCTGTGCGGGATCTCGCGGCCGACGCATTTCCGCGGAGTGACGACCATCTTTGCCAAGCTGCTGAACATCGTGCGACCGGATGCGGTCTTCATGGGCCAGAAGGATATCCAGCAGGCGGCCGTGGTGCGGAAGATGATCGCGGACCTGCAGTTTGGCGTCGACGTGGTCGTGGTTCCGACGGTCCGCGACGCCGAAGGATTGGCGCACGGCGTCCGTTCGCGCGCGCTGACCAACAGCCAGCGGCAGGAAGCCACGGTCATCAAGCAGGCGCTGGTCAAGGCCCGCGAGATGGTGGATGCCGGCGTGCGCAGCACGGATCGGCTCGTCGCGGAAGTGACGCACATCATCGGCCAGCGCCGGCGCGTGCGGGTGATTTACGTCTCGATCGTCGACAGCACCACGATGGAGGCGGAGCGGGAGATCGTTCCCGGCAAGAGCTGGCTGATGATTGCCGTCTGGGTCGATGAAGTGCGGCTGATCGACAATCTGCCGCTATAGAGCGGAAGTAACAGGTATCAGGTAACAGGTACCAAGGACGGCGAAATCCCAAAGGCCAAAGGGACAAACGCCAAAAAGGGAGGCGGAAGGACGGGTGGCCGGGCGAACGTCGAACGTCCAACGTTGAACATTCAAGGTTCAACTCGGAGAAACGGAAAGAAGGTGAGCGTTGGAGGCGATGGCCGGGTCGCTGGTGGTTCGGCCGTTGGATGTTGGACGTTCAATGTTGAACGTTGAACGTTTCCGACAGAGCGAAAATCGCTGGGCCGACTGGCGGCGGCTGATCAACCAGCCGTGGCGCTCGGAGTTGGGGTGGGGGCGACGACGACCTCGAGACCCTTGGCGCGAAGTTCGCGGACGAGGGGTTCGGGCGCCTGTGCGTCGGTCACGACCACATCGATGGCGGAAAAATCGGAGAGGAAGAACGTCGAGCGGCGGCCGAACTTGGTGTGGTCGAGGCAGAAGATGACCTTGGCGGCGCCGGCGATCATCGCGCGCTGGATGTCCACGAGCAGCGCGTGTGAATTGTAGATGCCGTCCTCGGAGATCCCGCTGCCGCTCAGGATCGCGACGTCGGCGTGCATCCGGGCGAACGTGTCGATGGCGTGCGGCCCGACCAACACGCCGAGGCGAGGGTAGATGACGCCGCCGGACACGTGGACTTCGTGGCGGTTGGAAGCGGAGAAGAAATTCGCGACCGGCAGGGAATTGGTGATGACCTGCGCGACCTTGTCGCCGAGGCGCTTGGCGACGTGGAAGCAGGTGGTGCCGCTATCGATGATCACGTTCTGGCCGGGCTCGATCAGCGCGGCGCAGGCTTCTCCAATGGATTCCTTTTCGCCGACCTGATGCGTGTCGCGGACGTTGAAAACGAATTCGTCCGACTTCGGCTGCAGCGTGCGGGCCCCGCCGTGGGTACGGCGAACGACCTTGTTGGTTTCCAACGCGGCGACATCCCGTCGCACCGTGGACACCGACGCCCCGACATGCTGCGCAAGTTCCTCCAAAGAAGCGAATTCCGCTTTTTGGAGGTAAGCCTCGATCCTGGCTTGGCGCTCTTCCGAATGCATTTCTTGGAAGATTTTGGAAGATCGTGGAAGAAAATGCAACGACTACCTTGACAACTTGGAAGATTGTTGGCGGAAATCAGGACGAATTTCTCCAAACCCTGCCATGTCGTTGCCTCCGCCCTTGCCCCATCGCGTCGAGATCGAACATCTCGTGCGCCGGGCTGTGTACTCGCGTCTCGGCAAAAGCCTGCCGTCCTCGGCTCAGGCTCCCAATCCGCTGCTGGTGAACATCAGCGCGCGCCACTGTCACCTCACACCGCAGGCGGTCGAGGCGCTCTTCGGCAAGGGCGCGACGCTCACGCCGATGAAGTGGCTGTATCAGAAGGATCAGTTCGCGGCGAAGGAGAGCGTCACGCTCATCGGGCCGCGCAGCCGCGTGATTTCGAATCTCCGCATCCTCGGCCCGTGTCGCGATCTCAACCAGATCGAGCTGGCGCTGACCGATTCGATCGCGCTGGGCTTCGACATTCCGATCCGGCAGTCCGGCAACATCGCGGGCACGCCCGGCTGCATGCTGATGGGCCCCGCGGGATTTTTCGAAATGAAGGAGGGCGTCATCCGCGCCGCGCCGCACGTGCACATGCACCCGGATGATGCCGCGTTCTACGGTGTGAAGGGCGGCGACTACATGCGCCTCAAGGTCGGCGGCCCGTGCGCCACGACGTTCGACCGCATGCTCGTGCGTGTTCACCCCGACTTCAAACTCGAGGTTCATATCGACACCGACGAAGGCAACGCCTGCGCGCTCGAGCCGGATACTCCGGTGGAGCTCGTGAAAGCGTGAAATCAGGTCAGTGCAAATTTTTCCGTCCCCTTAACCCAACCCTCACCCAACAAAAACACACATGAGTGATTCCATCGGCATGGTAGAAACCAAAGGCTATGTTGGCAGCGTCGAAGCCAGCGACGCCATGGTCAAAGCGGCGAACGTCTCCCTCGTTCGCCAGATCCAGATCGGCGGCGGTCTTGTCACCGTCGTCGTCAAAGGCGACGTCGGCAGCGTCAAGGCGGCCGTCGAGGCCGGCTCCGAAGCCGCCAAGCGCGTCGGCGAGCTCATCTGCTCGCACATCATCGCCCGCCCGCACGCCGAGCTGCTGCGGAACGTCGGCCTCTAATCCTCCCAACCCTTAATTTTTTCATCCCATGGCACAGGAAGCAATTGGTCTGATTGAAACGAAGGGCTTGTGCGCCCTCCTCGAAGCCGCTGACGCCGCCCTCAAGGCCGCGTCCGTCACGATGACGGGCTATGAGGCCGTTGGCAGCGGTTACGTCACCGCCTTTTTCAAGGGCGATGTCGCCGCCGTGAAGGCTGCCGTCGATGCCGGCGCCGAAGCCGCTTCGAAGGTCGGCGAGATCGTCGCCGTCCAGGTCATCCCGCGTCCGCACGAAGACCTCGGTGGTCTCGGCAAGTGGGTGAACCAGGCCTCCGCCTGAGTTAACGCGCTTCGAGGAGCCCGCGCTTCGGCGCGAGCTCCCGCAGCGGTGGGCTTTCCGTCGCTTTTTGCCGCGCTGTTCGCAATCGAAAATCGAGAATCCAAAATCGAAAATTCGTGAACATCCTCGTCGCCAATCTCGGCTCGACGTCGCTGAAGTTCCGCCTGTTCCGTTTCGACGGAGCCGGCGGCGCCACGCTGCTCGCCAAGGGCGGCTATGAGCGCGTCACGGATTACGGCAAGGCGATCGACGACTGTCTCGCGGAGCTCAAGGCCGCGGGTCACGTCAAGTCGCCGGCCGATGTCCACGGCGTCGGCTTCAAGACGGTGCTGGGCCGCAACCTGACGGGTTGCGTGCCGGCCGACGATCGCACGATCGCGGCGCTCGACGGCTTCAAGGAAATCGCGCCGGCGCACAATCCGCCGTACGCGATCGGCATCCAGCGTTTCCGCGAGAAGATGCCGGGCGTCCCGCTCGTGGCGCTGTTCGAGACCGCGTTCTACCAGTGGATCCCCGAGGCGGCCGCGCGCTACGCGGTGCCGGAGTCATGGCACCAGGCCGGCGTGCGCCGCTACGGCTTTCATGGCGCGAGCCACAAGTTTGTCGCGGAGCGGTCCGCGGAATTGCTCGGTCGCGCCGACATTGCGAAGCGCGTCCGCGAGCTTTATCAGGCCGGACCGACGCCGGTGTCGGGTCGCCCCCTGCGCGTGATTTCCTGCCATCTCGG
>CALFNJ010000425.1 GCA_937902865.1 uncultured Opitutaceae bacterium | reverse complement strand
TCGATCCCTACGGAATGATCATCATGCCGGGCCTGGCTTCGGAGCCGATGTTCTTCGCGGGGGCGTTCGAAAAATACGGCGTGGGCGTCCAGGTCACGCGGGTAGGGAAGTACAAATCCTTCGTTGAGCCTTTCACCCGTCAGGAAATGAGTCCGGAGAACCGGGAGCAGACCCAGAAGCTGCTGGATGACATCTGGGGCAGCCTGGTGGGCGAGATCGCACAGAGCCGGAAGCTGACGCCGGAGGCGCTGCAGGGCGTCGTGGATGCCGAGGGCATCATTCGACCCGAAGTGGCGCAGCGCTCCAAGCTGATCGATCGCACCGCCTATGTGGATGAGATCATCGGCGATCTCAGGAAACAGACGGGCAGGGCGGCCGGCACGCAGACGTTCAAGCAGATCAGTCTCGCCAACTACGCGAAGATCGCCCGCGACCGTGCGGCTCCGACCGTCGCGGGAGCGGGGGAAGTCAAGAAGTCGTCCAGCCGGAGCGTCGCGGTGGTTTATGCCGAAGGCGACATCGTGGACGGCGAGGGTGATCTCGGCGAAGTCGGCGGCGCCAAGTTTGCGCGAGAGCTGCGTGAGTTGCGGCAGGACAAGGACGTCAAGGCGGTGGTGCTCCGCATCAACAGCCCGGGCGGCAGCGCGCCGGCGTCCGAGGCGATCCAGCGGGAGATCCGGCTGACGCGGCAGAGCAAGCCGGTGATCGTTTCGATGGGCTCCTACGCTGCTTCCGGCGGCTATTGGATCGCGACCTATGGTGATCGGATTTTTGCGGAGCCGACGACCATCACCGGATCGATCGGCGTGTTCGGCATCCAGTTCGACGTGCAGAAACTCGCGAACAACGTCGGCGTGACCTTCGACAGCGTGAAGACGGGCAAATTCGCGGACGCGATCACGATCACCCGGCCCAAGACCGATGCGGAACTCGCGGTCTTCCAGCGTCTGGTGGACTGGATCTACGGCGAATTCGTGACGAAGGTGGCGGAGTCACGAAACCTGAAACGGGATTTTGTCGAGGAGATCGCCCAGGGCCGCGTCTGGTCCGGCGTGGAAGCGAAGAAGCTCGGCCTGGTGGACGAACTCGGAGGGCTGGACGCCGCGCTCGCTTACGCGGCGAAAAAGGCGGATTTGGGCAGCAACTACGAGGTGACGGAGTATCCGCACAAACGGAATTTGTCCGAGATCATCAGTGACTGGATGGATGACCTCAAGCAGGCCGAAGGGGCGCGAGCCAGCACGGGAAGCGCGATGGGGCAGGCGATGCAGCGCGCGACGGAGGAATTGCGGGTCCTCCGCTCCTTCAACGAACCCTCGGGACTGTATGCGCGGCTGCCGATGAATCTGGCCATTCACTAAAACGGAAAAAATGGAAACGCACACCCTTCGCCGGGATTGTCCGGCTACGGCGATTCCGGCGGGCGACTCGGTCGTACTGCCGGCGCAAACTGAAGTCTTCATCGTCCAGACGCTGGGCGGTAATGTCACGGTGAGAACCGATCGTGGCTTGTTTCGCATCGCCCAGGACAAGGCAGACGCGATCGAAGGCTACACCGCGACGGCCGCAGCGGCGGGAGCGTCCGGCCCGGCGACGTTCAGCGAGGATGCCGTGTGGGAAACCTTGAAGACCTGCTTCGATCCGGAGATTCCGGTCAATATCGTCGATCTCGGCCTGGTCTATGATCTCGCCATCGAGGCGACGCCGACCGGCGGCCATAACGTGGATGTGAAGATGACGTTGACGGCTCCCGGTTGCGGCATGGGTCCGGTGATTGCCGAAGACGCCCGACAAAAGATCGCCGCCTTGCCCTCGGTGGAGTCGGCCAAGGTGCACATCGTGTGGGATCCGATCTGGGCTCCGCAGATGATCTCGGCCGAGGGACGGAAAAAGCTCGGCCTGGAGTAGGCCGACTTCGCGGCACCGCTCACGCGAAACCGCGAAGACTGCGGATCTTTCGCCTCGTTCGCGACGACCTGCGAATTCGGCGTAAATCAGGCGGCCTGACGCTGCGGCGCGGATGGTGATTTCAAGCCGTGATGGTCTCGAGTGAGCAACCGTCCGCGGTGGACTGAGGGGTTTCGCAATTGGGTCGAGCGATGACGCCGGGATAAGGCTCCAGGGCGAATTCCCGGCTGGGGTCGGCGAGCAGATGGCGATCGCAAATTCCGAACAAGTCCGCCGCCGTCTCCGTCCGACGCATGTCGTACAGGAAGGCGCCGGTCGGATCCACTCCTTGGCCGACGAAATTCAGATACTTCTTCATCTTGTTCACGTGGGCGCGCTCGGGAAATTCCGGCGTGTGCGTGGCGTGAAAGAGTCGCTCGATGTAGTCGCGCACGTCCGCGAG
>CALFNJ010000424.1 GCA_937902865.1 uncultured Opitutaceae bacterium | reverse complement strand
GCGCCGCCCGATTCGACGCGCCCACGATGGAAATCGCGCTGGCGAAATTGCAGGCCATCGTGCCCGGCGCTCCGTTCGCTGCGCGAAAGGTGAGCGAGAAGGCATCCTCGACGGCGTAGCTCGAGGCGAGATTGGCGGCGTGCCCGGCGACGCCACTCAACGGACCGACGAGATAATCGAGCAAATCGAGGGCATGCGATCCCACGTCGAGGAAATGTCCGCCGCCGGCGCTCGCCGCGTCGATGCGCCACATACCGTCCTTGCGATGAAATGGCTCGGTCAGGCGATAAGTGACGCCCGTGAGGCGTCCGATCCCGCCGCTCTTGAGCAATTCCTCCACTTTGAGAAAGCGCGGCAGCCGGCGGCGATAATACGCGACGTACAGCGGCAGCTTGGCCCGCGCGAACGCGGCGATCATCCGGTCGCATTCGGCGGCGCTGCGCGCCATCGGCTTCTCGACGTACGCGGGCTTGCCGGCGGCGGCGACTTTCAGCGCGTAGTGCTCGTGCGTGTCGGGCGGGGTCGCGACGTAGACCGCGTCCACCTCCGGATCAGCGATCAGCTTGTCCGCGTCGTCGTACCAGCGCGGCACGCCGTGCCGTTTCGCGTAGTCGGCCGCCAGCGCACCGTTGCGCCGCATCACGGCGACGAGCTGTGAGCCGGTCGCCTTGCGAAAACCGGGACCGCTCTTCACTTCCGTGACGTCGCCGCAGCCGATGATACCCCAGCGCACGACATTCCGACCCGCAAAATGTTGAGAGACAGGCATGCCTCAGCGTGAAGGATACTTTCCCTCCGCTGCAATCAGCATAGAAACAAATCGGAAGGGTTCACACAGAGACACAGAGGACACAGAGAACCCGATCATTTTGATCTCTGTGTCCTCTGTGTCTCTGTGTGAACCCTTCCGAAAAGGCCGCCTGACACCTTTCGGGATTGCGTAGACCTTCATTTATTCCCGGAAACATCGCTTCCCTTTTCATGCTCCGCCTCTTTCTCCCGCCCAATCTTGCCGCGACGGCTCCGCGCGACGCCATCGCGGTGCGGGTGGAGGTCGACTCCAGCGTCGTTCCCTCAGCGGAGATCCTTCCGGCCCTCGCGCTCCTGCAGCGCTGGTGTGCGACGCCGATGCCGCCGAAATTCATCCAGCTCACCCGCCGGCAGCTGCGTGACCTGATCGCGGTGCTGCCGGGGCAGTCCGTGTTCTTCTGGGTCAACGCCGCCGCCAAACCCATCACATGGCAGGACGATGCGCTGGCCGGCGTCTCCGAGCACCTGGCGCCCGATCCTGCTCCGGTTCCCGTGCCGGCATCTCCGTCCGATGCGTCCGCTCGCTCCTCCCTGAAACCGGCTTCCGCGCGTTCTGACCGATCCGGCGGCGCCGGCCGGCTCGCCGACGAGGACGAGACCCCGATGCGCGTGGATGGCACCGAGCACTATCTCGCCATCACCCTGCCCTCTCGCGAACATCCCACCTACGCTGCCGCGCTCGAGCTGGTGAAAAGCCACGGATTCAGCCTGGAGCCGTCCAACCGCAAGTGGTGGCTGCGCGACCGGCACAAGGCGCTCAACTTTCTCGCGACCCAGAACGACCGACTGCATGGAAGGTTCGGCGCGGACTTCACACCCAATTTCGAAAAGAGCACCGCGCACCTGCGTCCCGCGCAGATCACCGCCGAGGTGGCGGAGGCCGGGAGCGAGTTCACGGTCACGCTTGGACTTCAGGCCGGTGGCGCCGACAGCGCCCAGCTGCGCAGCGCGATTGCGGGCAACCGCCACTACCTCGAAACCGACGGCAAGATTTTCCTGATCGATCCGGATCAGTTGGAACGCCTCGCCCAGGCCCAGCGTACCTTGACCGGCGACTCCGGCGGCAATCCCGCCGCTCCCCGCACCCATCGCCTCAAGGCCGCGAACCTCGCCGAGGCAGAAGATGTGCTCGAGGAGCTGGCCCCCGGATTTCAGCCTCCCGCCGCGTGGAAAGCGCGCAGCGAGGCCCTGCGCAATCTGTCGGCGCTCGTGCCCGCCCCGGTGCCGTCGGCGCTCGATCACCAGCTGCGCTCGTACCAGCGCATCGGCGTCGCCTGGCTCTGGCATCTCTGGCGTCACGAGCTCGGCGGGGTCCTCGCGGATGAAATGGGCCTCGGCAAAACCCTGCAGGCGCTGGGCCTGCTGAGTGCCATTCACAACGGCGATAGCCGCGGCCATGGCCAAGGTGACCCTACTGGGGCGGCGACCTCCCGGTCGCCGTCCGACGCGACCGGGAGGTCGCATCCCCAATTTTCTCCGTCGGCTGCCGCCCGTCCTCTATCTCCTGCCTCTCGTCGCCCACCTCCTCCTGCGAGCTCTCGCCCCGCGTCGCCGAACAACCCGAGTCTCTCCTCCCCTTCCTCCCGTCTCCCGAGCCTCGTCGTCTGCCCGGCGTCGCTGCTGGAAAACTGGCGCCGCGAGGCCACGCGCTTCGCTCCGGAGCTGCAGGTCTTCGTGCATCACGGCGGCCAGCGGCTCGCGGGCGGCGAGGCCTTCGCGGGTTTCAATTTGATCGTGACGTCCTACGGCACGCTCACGCGCGACCGCGACCTGTTCGCCGCGGCCGATTTCGCCTGCGTCGTCGCCGATGAGGCGCAGCACATCAAGAATCGCCGCTCGCAGAACGCCGCGGCCCTCCGCTCGCTTCGGGCCCGTGCGCGCTTCCTGCTCACCGGCACGCCGCTGGAGAACTCGCTCGATGATCTCCGTTCGCTCTTCGAGTTCATCCTGCCCGGCTATCTCGAGCGCGTGCCCGAAGGCACCCGCGCCAGTGAGCGCGGCTGGTTCGATGAGCGCCTGCGCGCCAAGACCGCCCCGTACATTCTCCGCCGGACCAAGCAGGTCGTCGCGCCGGAGCTGCCGGAAAAGATCGAACAAATCCTCTGGTGCGAACTCGGACCAGCCCAAGCCGCGCTCTATCGCGCGGTGCAGGAAAAGACCGAGCGCGAACTGATCGACCTCGAGGCCGGCGGCGCCAGCGAAGCCAAGCTGCGCTTCGCCGCCCTCACCCAGCTCCTCCGCCTCCGGCAAATCTGCTGCGACCCGCGTCTCGTTGCCAAAACAGCGGCACCTTCGGCCAGCTCCTCCGCTTCCGAAGCCAATCCGCAATCCGCATCCCGCAATCCGCCGTCCTCCAGCTCAACCGAGCTGGACTCGGCCAAGCTGGAGGCTTTCCAGGAATTACTCGCCGAGGCGATCGACGACGGCCACCGCGTGCTGGTGTTCTCCCAGTTCACCTCGCTGCTCGCGCTGCTGCGGACGGAGCTCAACGCCCAGGAGATTCCCCACTGCTACCTCGATGGCTCGATGCCGCCCAGGGCGCGCCAGGCCGAGGTGGACCGTTTCCAGGCATCGTCGGAGATTCCCGTTTTCCTGCTCTCGCTCAAGGCGGGCGGCACCGGGCTCAACCTCACCGGCGCTGACACCGTCGTGCACTTCGATCCGTGGTGGAATCCCGCCGTCGAAGCGCAGGCCACCGATCGGGCGCACCGCCTCGGCCAGACCCGCGCCGTCACGAGCTACAAGCTCATCGCCTCCGGCACCGTCGAGGAAAAGGTGCTCGCGCTGCAGGACACCAAGCGCGCCCTGCTCGCGGACGTCTTCGAAGCCAGTGACGCCGCCGCCGCCAAAATCACCCTCGCCGACCTGAAAGCGCTGCTGCGCTGAAATCTCCGCGCTTCAAGGT
>CALFNJ010000423.1 GCA_937902865.1 uncultured Opitutaceae bacterium | reverse complement strand
TGACCATCTCGTTCAATCTCGCGCCTGGCGTGTCGCTCAGCGCGGCGACCGACGCCATTCAACGCCTTGCCTCGGCGGAGCTGCCGGTGGGTGTCAACTCGGCGTTTCAAGGCACCGCAGCCGCTTTCACCCGTTCGCTGCAGGGTCTCGGACTTCTACTCCTCGTGGCGGTTGTCGTGATCTATCTCGTGCTCGGCATGCTCTACGAAGATTTTATCCATCCGATCACGATTCTTTCCGGTCTGCCGGCCGCGACCTTCGGTGCGCTGCTCACCCTGCTGCTGTTTCGCGAGGAGCTGAACATCTACGGCTACGTCGGCCTGATCATGCTCATCGGCATCGTGAAGAAGAACGCGATCATGATCATCGACTTCGCGATCGAGGCGCGGCGCCATCACGGCAAGGCCGCCCAGGATGCGATCTACGAGGCCTGCGTGGTCCGGTTCCGCCCGATCATGATGACCACCCTCGCCGCGCTCGCCGGCACGCTGCCGATCGCCCTCGGCTGGGGCTCCGGCGCCGAGTCGCGCCGCTCGCTCGGCCTCGCCGTCGTCGGCGGCCTCAGCGTCTCGCAGCTGCTCACGCTCTACATCACCCCGGTGTTCTATCTCTACATGGAACGGTTCACGAAATACGTGACGCCCGCGCCCGTGCCCGAGAACATCGAGTCCACCGCGACCGGCACGGGCTCGTCCGAGCCGGCGATGGCCAAGTAGCGCGGCGCCTGCCGCAACGTTCAACGTCCAACATTCAACGTTGAACGTTCAAGGACCAAGCCCCGCGACGGGTCTGGTGCTCGCCGTTGAACGTTCAATGTTGAGCGTTGGACGTTGTCCGTTGCTCTTCCATCGCCCGACGCCTTTCGTCGGGCGATGGAAAAAGACCCCGCGTCCCGCCTCGCCCGGCAGATCGAGTTCATCTTCGAGGTCGATAAGCTGAAGGACATCTTCCGCCAGACCCTGACGAGCCGCAGCCGGCGGGCGGAGAACGACGCCGAGCATTCCTGGCACCTCTGCCTGTGCGTGATCGTGCTGGCCGAGCACGCGAACGTTCCCTCCCTCGATGTCCTGCGCGTGCTGAAGATGCTGATCGTGCACGATCTCGTGGAAATCGACGCCGGCGACACCTTCGCCTACGACACCGCGCGCATGGCCGACCAGCACGCCCGGGAAGCGGTCGCCGCCGAGCGGATTTTCGGCCTCCTTCCTTCCGACCAGGCGAAGGAATTTCGCGCGCTGTGGGACGAGTTCGAAGACCGGAAGACCCCCGAGGCGCGCTTCGCCTCTGCGGTCGACCGATTCCAGCCGATGCTGCTCAACTGCCGCACCGAAGGCGCCGCCTGGCGGAGGCACGGTGTCACGCACGACCGAGTGCTGGCGCGCAACGCGCACGTCGCCGACGGCGCCAAACCACTCTGGGAATACGCCGTCCGCATGGTGCAGGAAGCCGTGGACGCCGGCCATCTCGCCCCCAAACCCAACACCTGAGGGTCACCACGAAACACACGAACGACACGAAAACCGATCCACTCGGAGATGAGCCCACGGAACACACGGAATACACCGAAACAGAAAATCTGAATTCGGTGTATTCCGTGTGTTCCGTGAGCCCTATTTCCGATGTCCGATCATTTTCGTGTCGTTCGTGTGTTTCGTGGTGACCTTTCCGTTCCGGGGTCGCCAACCGGCATCTTTTCCCTTCCATCTCCGTCAGGCCGAGGCTGCCCCACGCTCCGGCTCCAACCCCCTCGTTTCCCTTCGCATGAAGACCTCCGCTTCCCTCTTCCCGCTGCTCGCGGGCCTGCTTGCGGCCGCCAGTTCGGTGTCCGCCGCGATCAAGCCCAACGCCCTGTTCAGCGACCACATGGTGCTGCAGTCCGGCATGGCCGTCCCCGTCTGGGGCACCGCCACGCCCGGTGAAAAAGTGAGCGTTTCCCTCGCCGGTCAGAAGGTTTCGGCCACCACGGCGGCCGACGGCACCTGGAAGGCCAAACTGAGCAAGCTCCAGGCCGGCGGCCCGCTCGAGATGATCATCGCGGGCGACAAGGGTGACGCTCCGCTCGTCATCAAGGACGTCCTCGTCGGCGAGGTCTGGCTCGGCTCCGGCCAGTCGAACATGGAGTTCGTCGTCTCCAAGGCCAAGGGCCGCCCCTACGGCCTGATCAATGAGGAGCAGGAAATCGCCGCCGCCAATTATCCGCAGGTCCGCATGTTCACGGTCAAGGCCGCCAAGACCTACGAGCCGCAGACCGAGATCGGCGGCGAATGGCTGGTGTGCAATCCCGAGAACGTTCCCGGCTTCTCCGCCGTCGGCTACCTTTTCGCGCGCAACCTGAACAAAGAGCTCAACGTGCCGGTCGGCATCGTGAAGAGCGCGTTCGGCGCCAGCTGCGCGGAGGCGTGGATCTCCCGCGAGGTGATGACCGCCGATCCCAAGCTCAAATGGATGCTCGATTCGCTCGACGCGTCGGTGGCATATTATCGCAAGACCCCGCAGGGACCGGCGGCCGACGCGCCCATCCGGCCCACGCCGATCAACAAGCCGCGCGCCAAAGGCCCGGTGACCCGGCTCAGCGATCCCGTCCAGGACCAGCATTTCCCCACAGTGCTGTTCAACGGCATGATCAACCCCGTCATCCCCTACGCGATCCGCGGCGCCATCTGGTACCAGGGCGAATCGATCATCGGCGGCACGCCGGGCCTCAACCTCTACGGCTACGTGCAGCGGGCCATGATCACCGATTGGCGCAAGCGCTGGGGCGAAGGCAATTTCCCCTTCTATCTCGTTCAGCTTCCCGGCCAGGAGAACATCAGCAACAATCCCCGCATCCGCGAGGAGCAGGCATCGGTGCTCTCGCTGCCGGACACCCGCATGGCTGTCACGATCGACATCGGCGAGGCCAAGGACGTTCACCCGCACAACAAGGAGCCGTTGGGCGACCGCCTGACGCGCCTCGCGCTCGCGGACGTTTACGGACGCAAAATCGAATATTACGGCCCGATGTTCGAAGGCATGAAGATTTCCGGCCATGACGCGCGGATCCGTTTCACGCACCTCGGTGGCGGCCTCGTCGCCAAGGGCGGCGCGCTGAAGGGATTCCAGATCGCCGGTGCAGACCAGAAGTTCGTCGACGCCGACGTCAAGATCGACGGCGACATGCTCGTCGTTTCCAGCGCGCAAGTCACCACGCCCGTCGCCGTCCGCTACGCCTGGTACAACTATCCCGAGGGCGTGGGCTGCAATCTCTACAACGCCGCCGGCCTCCCCGCCGCGCCGTTCCGCACC
>CALFNJ010000422.1 GCA_937902865.1 uncultured Opitutaceae bacterium | reverse complement strand
TCGCCTCGATGAACATGCCGGGCCGGTTGTAGAAGCCGGTTCCCTGCGCATAGAGGCCGGGCGGCAGGTTCGCGTCCTGCGACTGGGGAAAGGTACCGACCGCGACGTTGTTGACGTAGGCCGTTGCGGTCAGCGGGTCCCAGGTCGGGCTGCCGGCGTTCCGCCAGAAAGTGACCGTGTCGCGCGGGGTGATGGAATTCGGGCGACGATTGTAGTTATGATAGGACTGATAGTCCGCGTAGAACGTCGTCTTCGGAAACGGCTTGAACGTCAGCGTGGCATCGAGCCGATGCGTGACATCCTGGGACGGCTTGCGCACGTAACCGACCGAATCGTAAAGCCCGAGCAGGCGGAACGCGAGGTGGTCCGGCTTGAGCACGCGGTTCAGGTCGAAGCTGCCGCGATAGCCGTCGAAGCTGTCGCCGCGCAGCACCACCTGCGAGCGGTCGCGCTGCACGTTGGCGTTGCTCTTGGTGATGTTCACCGTGCCGGACGAGTTGCCGAGGCCGAAGATGTTGGAGTTTGGCCCGCGGCTGATCTCGACGGAATCCACGTTGAACGTGTCGATCGGAATCCGGGAATCACTCGCGAAATTGTCGCGCGCGATGTTCGCCGCGCCAATGCCGCGGATGCGGTTGGCCGTCTCGGGGCTGCTCTGGACGGCGTCGTTCACGTCGCCATTCCGGCCGACGGAGAAATCGGTGAACGTGCCGGTGCCCTCGGTGTTGGCCTCGTAAAGGAAGATGTCGTTGAGATCGAGCGCGGCGGTATCGAGCAGCTGCTGCTTGGTCACCACCGTGATCGACGCGCCGAGGTCCTCGATTTTCGAATCGATGCGGGTGCCGGAGAGCGTGTTCGAAGCGTAGTAACCCGTGTCCGAACCCGCCGCGACTTCGAAGGGCGAGAGCGTCACGATGTCGTTGTTGGCCCCAGTGGCCGAAGCGGACGACGCTGCAGCCGCGGTCGGAGACGAAGCCGGCGCTGTCGCCGTGCGTCCCGCCACGGCCGCGCGCTGGTCGGCATCGCGCGCGGCGACTTCATCGGGATCGAGCCGGTTGTTGTGATTGCGGTCGTACCGCGCGAGATCCGCAGCGGACGCCGCCGGTGCAGGAGTCGAAGCCGGCGCCTGGGCACGGACAGAGGGAGGGAAATCGATCAGGGAAAAGGCCAATCCGGCCAGAATCAGATGCAGGGGCAGGCGCCGAAGACGGCGCAGACGTTCGGGTAGCTTCATCGGAACACGAGGCTGAGGTTTGCGGGGCACGGAACTGCTGAGGCCGGAACGCCGACAGACCGATCCCACTGCGCCTGGTTCGGATCCGGTTCCCGGGGCGAATTCCGGGAGAACGTGTGGGGGAAAAGAAAAGCAGGAAGGAGGAAGGATGAATTAAGAGACCCGGCGCGAAGATCCGCCGGCGCGCAAAGGCCGCGGACTCCGTACGCGGAAATCCGTCGCGCCTTCGCGTGACATCGCGGCTTTTTTCCTAATTCTTCCTTCTTCCTTCTCACTTTGTCCTCCGCATGACCTCCGCCGACATCGCCGCCGCCCTGCCGAAAACCGCCGTGACCTCGATCGAGGGGCTCCGCTTCCCGCGGATCGCGTCCGGCAAGGTGCGCGACATCTTCGACGCCGGTGACGCCCTTCTGCTCGTGGCGACGGACCGTCTTTCCGCCTTCGACGTGATCCTGCCCGACGGCATTCCCGGAAAGGGCGCGATTCTCACGCAGATGAGCAACTGGTGGTTCGCGCAGACGGGTGGCCTCATCTCCAATCATCTTCCGCCGGACCAGGCCGCGCTGTTGTCCGAGAAATACCGCCTCTCCCGCGACCTGCAGCTCCGCAGCATGGCCGTGAAAAAGCTCAAGCCCCTTGCGATCGAGTGCGTGGTGCGCGGCTACCTCGCGGGCAGCGGCTGGAGCTCGTACCAGAAGAACGGCGAAGTCTGCGGCATTCCGCTCCCGGCCGGCCTGCGCCAGGCGGACCGCCTGCCGGAGCCGATCTTCACGCCCACGACGAAAGCCCCGAAGGGCGAGCACGACGCGCCGATCAACGACGCGCAGGCCGCGCGCATCGTCGGCGCCGCGCTCTACGAGAAGGTGAAGTCAACCAGCCTCGCGCTCTACCGGCTCGGGCACGATCGCGCGCGGCAGGCCGGCATGATCCTGGCCGACACGAAGTTCGAGTTCGGCACCGATGCGGCGGGCAATCTTTTCCTCATCGACGAAGTGCTGACGCCCGACTCCTCCCGCTACTGGCCGGCCGACAGCTATGAGCCCGGCCGCTCGCCGCCGAGCTACGACAAGCAGTTCGTGCGCGACCACCTGCTCGCCCTCAAGTGGAACCAGCAGCCCCCCGCGCCGAAGCTTCCGGCGGACGTGATTTCACGGACGCAGGAAAAGTACCTCGCCGCGCTCAAGAACCTGCTGGGGTGAGTCTCGCGCAGAGGCGCAGAAGCACCGAGGCCGGAGAGAAAGACCTCTGCGAGGCTGCTCCGTGTTTCTGCGCCTCTGCGCGAAACGCTGCCGTGATCGAGCGGGGCGGCTCGCCCATCCCTCCAGGCTCAATCTCCGCTCACTGCATCACTCCGGCATCGCGGGCCGGAGCCGTCTGTCCCGCGCGGGCGCGGACCAGTTCGCGGCGGAGCCAGTCGAGCGCGGCGTTGACCGCGCGCTGCTTCACGGTGCCGCGAGGACCGGGATAACTGAGCTTTTTCGACCACACCCCTGAGGGGGAAAAAAGCGCCAGGTAGATCGTGCCGACGTCGTTGCCGCCGGGTCCGGCGGTCGGACCGGAAAAGCCCGTGATCGCCAGCGCGTAGTCGGCGCCCAGGGTCTCCGCGGCGCCGGTGGCGAGCGCGACGGCATTTTCCGCACTCACCGCGCCATGCTGGAGCAGCAGGCATTCCGGAACATCAAGCAACTGCATCTTGGCATCGTTGCAGCAGCACACCACTCCGCCCGCGAAGAATTTCGCCGCGCCGCAGATATCCGTGAACGCGTGGGCCAGCAGACCGCCCGTCGCGGTTTCGGCCACCGCCAGGGTTTTTTCCTGCGAGCGAAGCAGATCCGCGCACACCTTCGCCATCGAGTCGTGGCCGTAGCAGAGAAAATCCTCACCGAGCAGCGCCGCGCACGCCGAGGCGATCTCCTCGAGGCGGGCAGTGGACAATTCGCCGGTGGGCGAGCTCACGCGGCAATCCACCTGGCCCTGGTGGGCGCAGAAAGCGACGCTGAGCGCGCTCCCCGCCAGGTCGAAGATCGGCTGAAGCTTGGTCTCGAGCATCGATTCGCCCACGCCGGCGGTGCGGATCTGCACATACGCCTCGCGATCGAGCAGCAGTTTGCGCGCGGCGAGACGGGGAAGAACCTGTTCGAGAAACATCGGCTGCAGCTCGTTCGGCGGTCCGGGCAGCATGCAAAGAACCTTGCCGTCCTGCTCCACCCAGAGGCCCGGCGCCGTGCCGTGCGCGTTGGGCAACACCTCGCCGCGCTCGAACACCTGGGCCTGCTTGAGATTGTTTTCGGTCATCTTGCGCCCGTGCTTCGCGAAGCGCTCGCTGATCGCGCGCTCGATCGCCGGATCGAACACGAGCTTCTGCCCAAGCACCTCCGCGATCGCCTCCCGGGTGCGGTCGTCGCAGGTCGGCCCGAGCCCGCCGGTGGTGATGACCACGTCGGCCACCGCCCAGCTTTCGCGGAATTGCCGGACGATGACGTCGGTTTCATCCGTGATCGTGACGTTGCGCTGCAGCATCACGCCCCGGCGGCCCAGCTGCGCGCCAATGAAGGTCAGATGGCCGTTCGCCGTGAGGCCCAGCAGCAGTTCATCGCCCAGCGTAAGCAGTTCATAGCGAACCGGACGGAAAGGGGCAGATGAAGCGGGGCCGTTGGAGCCGGGAGAAACCATACTTGCGGGCAAAACCTAGGTGCATTCCCGAAAAATGCCAGCCAGACGAGGCAATCCGGCATCTCTCGGTATCTATCTGGAACTCAGGAAATCAGGAACGAACGG
>CALFNJ010000421.1 GCA_937902865.1 uncultured Opitutaceae bacterium | reverse complement strand
CCAGAGCCAGAAATTCGTACTCGCGGTCGGTTCCGACCACACGGCCGCCTATCGCACCGTGCAGCTCGGCGCGGTCCTCGACAGCAAGCGTGTCATCCGGACCGGCCTCCATGCCGGCGACCAGGTCATCGTCAACGGTCTCCAGCGCGTCCGTCCCGGCATGACCGTCGATCCGCAGCTCGAAGTCGCCGCCACTCCGTCCGCTACGCCCGCGACGGCGGCTCCGGCGGCGGTCGCGTCCCGCTAATCGAGCCCAGTCGCCGCTGACGCTCCGTCCTTCCTTCCTCCGGGCCGCGCTCACGGCCCATCCAGCCACTGCTTTGCCCTGATTCCGTCTCCGCCATGAACTTTTCCGACTTCTTCATCAAGCGCCCGATCTTCGCCGGCGTCATTTCCATCGTCATCTTCCTGGTCGGCGCGATCGCCCTGACGCGCCTGCCGATCAGCGAGTATCCCGAGGTGGTGCCGCCGACGGTCATCGTCCGCGCGGTCTATCCCGGGGCGAATCCCAAAACCATCTCCGAGACCGTCGCCGCGCCGCTCGAGCAGGCGATCAACGGCGTCGAGAACTCGCTCTACATGTTCTCGCAGGCCACGAGCGACGGCGTGATGACGCTCACTATCACGTTCAAGCTCGGGACCGATCTCGATACCGCGCAGATGCAGGTGCAGAACCGCGTCGCCCAGGCCGAGACCAAGCTGCCCGAGGAGGTCCGCCGCGTCGGCGTCACCACGACGAAGGCCTCGCCTGACCTGCTCATGGTCGTGCACCTGTTCTCGCCGGATAATCGTTACGACGACATCTACGTCCGCAACTACGCGTCGCTCCAGGTGCGCGACGTGCTCGCGCGGCTGCCCGGAGTGGGGCAGGTGCGCGTCTTCGGTTCCGGCGACTACGCGATGCGCGTCTGGCTCGATCCGAACAAGGTCGCCGCCAAGGGCCTGACCGCCTCCGACGTCGTCGCGGCGATCCGCGAGCAGAACGTCCAGGTCGCGGCCGGCGGCGTCGGCCAGCAGCCGGTGTCGCGCCCGGTTGATACCGAGCTGCTCATCAACACCAAGGGCCGCCTCACGAACGAGGAGGAATTCGGCTCGATCATCGTCAAGACCGGCCCGGACGGCGAACGCGTGCAGCTCCGCGACGTCGCCCGCATCGAGCTCGGCGCGTCCGAATACGCCCTCCGCTCGCTGCTCAACAACAAGCCGGCCGTCGCGCTGCCGATCGCGCAGCTTCCCGGATCGAACGCGATCGCCACCTCCGACGCCGTTCGCGCGACGATGGCCGACCTGAAGAAGAATTTTCCCGACGGGCTCGACTACCAGATCGTTTACGACCCGACGATTTTCGTCCGCCGCTCGATCGAAGCCGTCGTGCACACGCTGCTCGAGGCCATCCTCCTCGTCGTGCTCGTGGTCATCCTCTTTCTCCAGACCTGGCGCGCCTCGATCATCCCGCTGGCCGCGGTGCCAGTCTCGCTCGTCGGCACCTTCGCGGTGATGTACGGGCTCGGTTTCTCGATCAACGCGCTCTCGCTCTTCGGCCTCGTGCTGGCGATTGGCATCGTCGTGGACGACGCGATCGTCGTCGTCGAAAACGTCGAGCGGAACATCGCCCTCGGGAAGAGTCCCATGGAGGCCACGAAGCAGGCGATGCGTGAGGTGACGGGCCCGATCGTCGCCACCGCGCTCGTGCTCTCTGCCGTGTTCATCCCGACCGCTTTCATCAGCGGGCTCACTGGTCAGTTCTACAAGCAGTTCGCGATCACGATCGCCATCTCGACGGTCATCTCCGCGTTCAACTCGCTGACGCTGTCGCCCGCCCTGAGCGCGCTGCTGCTCAAGGGGCACGACGAACCGAAGGATCGCCTCACGCGTTTCATGGATTTCGCGTTCGGCTGGTTCTTCCGTCCCTTCAATCGCTTCTTCGAATGGGCGTCGCACCAGTATTCCAACACCGTCGCCCGCCTGCTGCGCTTGTCCGTCATCGCGCTCGTGGTCTACGGCGGCCTGCTCGTGCTGACCGGTGGACTCTACCGGAAGATTCCCGCGGGCTTCGTGCCCACGCAGGACAAGCAGTACCTCGTCGCCTTCGCGCAGCTGCCCTCGGCGGCTTCGCTCGAGCGCAGTGACGCAGTCGTGCGGCGCATGGGCGAGATTGCGCTGAAGCATCCCGGCGTCGCCAACGCGATCCAGTTTCCCGGGCTCTTGATCAACGGCTTCACCAATTCACCGAACAGCGGCATTCTCTTCGTCGGCCTGAAGCCGTTTGAGGAGCGCCGCTCCAAGGACTTGTCCGGCCCCGCGATCGCCCAGCAGTTGCAGCAGGAATTTGGCGAGATCCAGGACGCCTACATCGCGATCTTCCCGCCGCCGCCCGTCCAGGGCCTCGGCACGATCGGCGGCTTCAAGCTCTACGTCGAGGACCGCGGCGACAGCGGCCTGGATGCGCTCTACGGCGCGACCCAGGGCCTGATGGCCAAGGCCAACCAGACGCCCGGCCTGAGCGGCATCTTCTCGAGCTACACCGTCAACACGCCGCAGCTCGACGCCGACGTCGACCGCGAGAAGGCGAAGATCATGGGCGTGCCGCTGCAGAACGTCTTCGAGACGATGCAGATCAACCTCGGCTCGCTCTACGTGAACGACTTCAACCGCTTCGGCCGCACCTACCAGGTGGTGGCGCAGGCCGACGCGCAGTTCCGCGACAAGGCGGAGGACATCCTCCGGCTCAAGACGCGCAACCGCGCCGGTGAGCTCGTGCCGCTCGGCTCGCTCGTCAAGGTCCGTGAGACCTACGGCCCCGACCGCGTCATGCGCTACAACGGCTATCCCGCCGCCGAAATCAACGGCGCCGCCGCGCCCGGCTACAGCTCCGGCCAGGCCGAGGCGTTGATGGAGAAGCTCGCCGCCGAGAACCTGCCGAAGGGCATGGTCCTC